>NZ_CAJXMA010000017.1:0-43630 GCF_913056445.1 uncultured Halovibrio sp. | reverse complement strand
GTCCGCGGTGTTCGACGCCCGCGGGAGCCGGGGGACCGCGACCGTCACGCTCCGGTCGTCGGCGACGCCGTCGTCGCGGCCGCGGACGGCGCGCTCGCCGACGGCCGGCAGCGAGACGCTGTCCTCCTCGGGCAGGCCGGGGTCGTCGTGGGGGAGTACCGCGAGAACGGGAACGTCCGTTCGGTCCTCGATCGCGTCGATCCCGGGAGCGAGCAGCGAGCGGTCGCCGCGGAACTTCGTGATCGCGACGCCGACGACCCGCTCGCGGACGTCGTCGGGGAGGAGTTCCAGCGTGCCCAGGATCGAGGCGAAGACGCCCCCGCGCTCGATGTCGGCAAGCTGCTGCTCATCCCGATCCTGATGTGCCAGGGCCTGACGGGTGAACACCAGGGCCGTGGGGCCATCGGTGCGCTCAATGGCAGCCTTCCAGGCCACGGCCGTTTCAACCGTGTCACAGGGGCGCCACAGGCTCATGTTCGGGGTCTGGCGCAGAGTCGCCAGCTGCTCGACCGGCTGATGGGTGGGGCCATCCTCACCCAGGCCGATGGAGTCATGGGTATAGACCAGCACGTTGCGCTGCTTCATCAGCGCGGCCATGCGTGTGGCATTGCGGGCGTATTCCATGAAGATCAGGAAGGTGGCCACATAGGGCACCACACCACCGTGCAGGGCCATGCCACTGCCAATGGCGGTCATGGCGAACTCGCGCACGCCGTAGTACACGTAGTTGCCACTGGCATCGCCCGCAGTAATCGCCTGACAGTCACTCCAGAGCGTGTTGTTGGAACCGGCAAGGTCCGCCGAGCCACCCACCAGTTCCGGCAGAACCGGACCGTACGCGTTGAGCGTCTTCTGGGAGGCTTTACGGGTGGCCATGTTCTCGCCCCCCTCCTGGCACTGGCGGATGTAGTCCTGGGCCTTCTGTGAGAAATCAGACGGCAGCTCGCCAGCCAGACGGCGATTGAGCTCAGCGGCCAGCTCCGGATACGCCTTCTCATAGGCTGCGAAGCGTTCATTCCAGTCCTTCTCAGCCGCCGCGCCGGCCTCGCGGGCATCCCAGGCCTGATACAGGTCATCCGGCACCTCAAAGGCCCCGTGGTTCCAGCCCAGGTTCTGGCGGGTCGCCTCAATCTCATCATCGCCCAGCGGCGCCCCGTGACTGCTTTCAGAGCCCGCCTTGCCGGGTGACCCAAAGCCGATCACGGTGCGGCAGCAGATGAGCGTGGGCTGCTCGGTGTTGCCCCGCGCTTTCTCAATCGCGTTTTTCACCGCCTCGGGGTCATGCCCGTCAACGCCCGCAATCACCTGCCAGTTGTAGGCCTCAAAACGCTTGGCCGTGTCATCGGTGAACCAGCCACTGACGTCGCCATCAATGGAAATGCCGTTGTCGTCATAGAACACAACCAGCTTACCCAGCCCCTGTGTTCCCGCCAGCGAGGATGCCTCGTGGGAAATGCCCTCCATCAGGCAACCGTCACCAACAACGCAGTACGTGTGATGGTCGATGACCTCATGGCCGTCGCGATTGAACTGCGCTGCCAGGTTCTTCTCCGCCAGTGCCATGCCCACCGCATTGGCCAGGCCCTGGCCGAGCGGCCCGGTGGTGGTCTCAACCCCCGGCGTGTAGCCGTATTCCGGATGCCCCGGGGTACGGGAATGGAGCTGGCGGAACTGCTTCAGATCCTCGATGCCCAGATCGTAGCCGGTGAGATGCAGCAGGCTGTACTGGAGCATGGAACCATGGCCGTTGGAGAGCACGAAGCGATCGCGATCGGGCCAGGACGGGTTGGCCGGGTTGTGCCTGAGGTAATCGTTCCACAGCACCTCGGCCACGTCGGCAAGCCCCATGGGCGCGCCGGGATGGCCGGACTGCGCCTTCTGCACGGCGTCCATACTGAGCGCGCGTACCGCGTTGGCAAGGTCTTTACGCGACGGCATCGGAATTGTCTCCCACTGGCTGATTGGATACAGCCCCACAACGGGGCCGTTTCAAGAGGCGCGTATTTTCACCGATCGCCACCCGATTGAGCAAATGTCATCCGACCTTTGACGCAACGCTATATCAATTTTTTTTGATATAGCTGTTGACCCCGGTTCAGACCCGACCGTAAAGTAGGGGCAATGAATTCAACGGCACACGTCAAATCCGCAGATACCGAAACAGCGCTGCACACGCTGGGGAGCCTCTACAAGGCCGCCGGCGACCCGCTGAGACTCGATATCCTCCGGGTCCTGCAGCGAGACACCTTCGGAGTCATGGAACTGTGCCGGCTCTTTAACATGCGCCAGTCCGGCATGAGCCATCACCTCAAGGTGCTGACCCAGGCCGGACTGCTTGAACCCCAGCGGGAAGGCAACGCCACCTTCTACCGGCGTCCACTGCTTCGGGTCGGAGACGAACCCCGCTACACCGCGGTTCGCTCGGTCTTCGAGGCCGTGGACCAGATCCAGCTCACCGAGGAACTGCTGGACCGGATCCGCACGATACGGCGTCAACGCTCGGAACAGTCCCAAGTCTTTTTCGCGCGTTACGCCCGCCACTTCCGGGAGCAGCAGGAGCTGATCGCCAATCACCAGCGCTATGCGCAGCCAGTGGCGGAACTCGTCCACCGGCGTTACGCCTGCGACGGCAGCGGTAACGCGCTGGAGATCGGGCCGGGTGAAGGCCCCTTCCTGCCGGTTCTGGCGAACTGCTTCGGCGAGGTGGTGGCGGTGGACAACGTCCAGGCCATGCTCGACCGCGCCGGGCAGTTCTGCGAACAGCAGGCACTCACCAACGTGCGCCTGGTGCACGGGGAGTGTCCTGATGTGATTGAACGCGGGGAAACGTTCAATCTTGTGGTGGCCAACATGGTGCTGCACCACGTCGCCAGCCCCGCGAACATCTTCCGCGACAGCGCCCAGCTGCTGAAACCCGGCGGCCGAATGATTGTCAGTGAACTCTGCCGGCACGAACAGAGCTGGGTCAGGGATAACTGCGGCGATATCTGGCAGGGCTTTGAGCCGGAAGAGCTCACGGGATGGGCAGAAGACGCTGGCCTGAAACAGGGCGAAACCCTGTTCATCGGCCTGCGCAATGGTTTTCAGATCCAGGTCAGGGAATTTACGGGCTAGCGAACCGGCTTCCCAATATGACCTTTAACCACCTTCAAAAGGAGGAAAGCAAGCATGAGTGACTACAGTCTCTTTACATCCGAGTCGGTAACAGCCGGCCACCCGGACAAGCTGTCCGACGCCGTATCCGATGCCATTCTTGACCGCATTCTCCAGGACGACCCCTATGCGCGTGTCGCCTGTGAGACTGTCGTCAAGACTGGCATGTGCCTGATCGCTGGCGAAATCACCACCAACACCAACGTTGAGTTCGAAGAAGTGGCGCGTAAAGCGATCACCGACATCGGCTACAACCACTCCGACGTTGGCTTCGACGGCAACACCTGTGCCTTCATCAACGTTGTCGGCAAGCAGTCCGTCGACATCGCCCAGGGCGTTGACCGCTCCAAGCCGGAAGACCAGGGCGCTGGCGACCAGGGCCTGATGTTCGGCTACGCCTGCAACGAGACCGACGTGCTGATGCCGGCTCCGATCTGCTACGCGCACCGTATGTGTGAAAAGCAGGCCGAGCTGCTGCAGAGCAACAAGCTTGACTGGCTGCGTCCGGACGCCAAGAGTCAGGTGAGCTGCCGTTATGAAGACGGCAAGGTAACCGGCATCGACGCCGTTGTCCTTTCCACACAGCACAGCCCGGATGTTTCCCTGGAGCAGCTGCGTGAAGCGGTCATGGAAGAGATCGTGAAGGACGTGATCCCGTCCGAACTGATCCACAACGACACCAAGTTCCACATCAACCCGACCGGCAACTTCGAAATCGGTGGCCCGGTAGGCGATGCTGGCCTGACAGGTCGTAAGATCATCGTTGACACCTACGGTGGCATGGCTCGCCACGGTGGCGGCGCCTTCTCCGGTAAGGATCCGTCCAAGGTCGACCGCTCCGCTGCCTACGCTGGCCGTTACGTAGCGAAGAACGTCGTAGCCGCTGGCCTGGCCGACAAGTGCGAGATCCAGATCTCCTACGCCATCGGCGTTGCCGAGCCGACTTCGATCTCCATCAACACCTTCGGTACCGGCAAGATGGATGACCGCAAGATCGAGCAGCTGGTCCGCAAGACCTTTGACCTGCGTCCCTATGCACTGACCAAGCAACTGGATCTGCTGCATCCGATGTACCGCGACACAGCCGCGTACGGTCACTTCGGCCGCAAGCCGGAACAGAAGACCGTCAATGGCCAGACCTTCACTACCTTCCCCTGGGAAAAGACCGACAAGGCGGAAGAACTGAAGGCTGCAGCCAAGTAAACCTCTGCCACACAGGGCCGGCCGCCGGCTGGCCCTGTTGCACAACCGAATTACCCATATGAATCAGGAGTATTAACAATGCCTTTGGACAGTAATTTTACTGACTACAAAGTAGCCGACATCGACCTTGCCGGCTGGGGCCGCAAGGAAATCGCCATCGCCGAGAGCGAAATGCCCGCTCTGATCAAGCTGCGCGAAAAGTATCGCAACCAGCAGCCGCTGAAAGGCGCGAACGTAATGGGCTGCATCCACATGACCGTACAGACGGCCGTGCTGATCGAGACCCTGACCGCGCTGGGCGCCAACGTCCGCTGGTCCTCCTGCAACATCTTCTCCACCCAGGACCAGGCCGCTGCCGCCATCGCCGCTACCGGCGTTCCGGTATTCGCCTGGAAAGGTGAGACCGAAGAAGAGTACGAGTGGTGCATCGAGCGCACTATCGGCGCCGACGTTGACGGCTGGGAACCGAACATGATCCTGGACGACGGCGGTGACCTGACCGAGATGCTGCACGAGAAGTATCCGGAAATCCTCAAGAACTGCCACGGCATCTCCGAGGAAACCACCACGGGCGTTCACCGTCTCGAGCACATGATCGAAGAAGGCAGCCTCAAGGTGCCGGCGATCAACGTGAACGACTCGGTCACCAAGTCCAAGAACGACAACAAGTACGGCTGCCGTCACAGCCTGAACGACGCCCTCAAGCGTTCACTCGACCACCTGATGTCCGGCAAGAAGGCCCTGGTCATCGGCTATGGCGACGTCGGCAAGGGCTCCGCGCAGTCACTGCGTCAGGAAGGCATGATCGTTCGCATCTCCGAGATCGACCCGATCTGTGCCATGCAGGCGTGCATGGACGGCTACGAAGTGGTTTCTCCCTACCTCAATGGCGAGAACACTGGCAAGGCCGACAGCATCAACAAGCAGCTGCTGCAGGACACTGACGTTCTGGTAACCACCACCGGTAACGTGGACGTGTGCGACAAGCACATGCTCGCCGCGGTCAAGTCCGGCGCCATCGTCTGCAACATCGGTCACTTCGACAACGAGATCGATACCGCGTTCATGCGCGAGAACTGGGAATGGGACGAGATCAAGCCGCAGGTTCACAAGATCTATCGTGACAAGTCCAAGGACGATCACATCTTCCTGCTGGCTGAAGGCCGCCTGGTTAACCTGGGTAACGCGACAGGCCACCCGTCACGCATCATGGACGGCTCCTTCGCCAACCAGGTTGCAGCTCAGATGTACCTGTTCGAGCGCAAGTTCGCCGATCTGCCGGAAGACAAGAAGAAGGACAACCTCTACGTCCGCGTCCTGCCGAAGGAACTGGACGAAGAAGTTGCCCAGTACATGGTCGAAGGCTTTGGCGGCACCATTACCCGCATGACCAAGGAACAGTCCGACTACGTTGGCGTTCCGGTTCACGGGCCGTTCAAGGCGGAAGCCTACAAGTACTGATCCCACGCGGATTCATCAAGGCGACAGCCGGGGTCTTCGGGCCCCGGCTTTCCCGGTTCTGAATCAGTGATTGACCGGGCCAGGCGCCCGAAAGGAACAGATTCATGAAAAGTCAGAAGCAGTTCAAGCGACGTTTCAGCTTTGAGTTCTTCCCTCCGAAGAGCGACAAAGGCGCTGAGACTCTGCATCAGACGCGCGACAAGCTCGCGACGCTCAACCCTGAATTCTTCTCGGTCACCTTCGGTGCCGGCGGCTCCACCCGCGAAGGCACCAAGAACACGGTGATCGAGCTCAACCAGAAAGGCATCTCGACCGCACCGCACCTGTCGTGCGTCGGTTCCGACAAGGCCATCATCTCCGACCTTCTCGACGCCTATAAGGAAGGCGGCGTGGAACGGATCGTGGCCCTGCGCGGTGATATCCCCTCCGGCATGGGCAACACCGGCTATGGCGAGATGCGTTATGCCAACGAGCTGGTGGAATACATCCGCGAGCACAGTGGCGATCACTTCTCTCTGGAAGTGGCGGCCTACCCGGAGTTCCACCCGCAGGCGCAGAGCGCCGAGGCGGACCTGATGAACTTCAAGCGCAAGGTCGAGGCCGGCGCCAACAGTGCCATCACCCAGTACTTCTTCAACGTCGAGAGTTACTTCCACTTCATCGACCGGCTGGAGAAGATGGGCGTGGATATTCCGGTGGTTCCCGGCATCATGCCGATCGTGAACTTCCAGAAGGTGGTCCAGTTCAGCGAGATGTGCGGCGCGGATGTTCCCCGCTGGATCCGCAAGCAGATGGAAGCCTACGGTGACGACACCGACTCCATCAAAAAGTTCGGCGAGGAAGTGGTCACGCGCATGTGCGAGCAGCTGCTCGACGCCGGCGCACCGGGCCTGCACTTCTACACGCTGAACCAGGCGGATCCCAGCATGCGCATCTGGAAAAACCTCGGCCTCGACAATGAGGTACAGGAAAAGATCGCATTCTGAACACCGCCCTTCCATGTAGGAGCAGCCATGGCTGCGAGCCGGTCGCGGCTATAGCCGCTCCTACATCCTCTCCCCGTCATTACAGCCCTTCCATGCCCGGCCCCCGGCCCGTATCATCACTCCCCCACTGATGATTCTGTAAACGATCCACCGGGAGGCAGTCGTGACATCCAACCGCGAGATGATCGAGCGTGACCTGAAGGCCGTCTGGCACCCCTGCACCCAGATGAAGGACCACGAGACGCTCCCACTCATTCCGTTCAAGCGCGGTGAAGGCGTCTGGCTCTACGACTTTGACGGCAACCGCTACATCGATGCGGTCAGCTCCTGGTGGGTAAACCTGTTCGGGCATGCCAACCCGCGCATCAACGAGGCCATCAACCAGCAGACCCAGCAGCTTGAGCACGCCATGCTTGCCGGTTTTACCCATGAACCGGTGATCGACCTCTCCGAACGCCTGATCGATGTGACGCCCGAAGGACTCAACCGCTGTTTCTATGCGGACAACGGCTCCTCGGCCATCGAGGTGGCGCTCAAGATGAGCTACCACTATTTCCGCAACACTGGAAAGCCCGAAAAGAAGAACTTCATCAACATCTCCAACAGCTACCACGGCGAAACCCTGGGCGCACTCGCCCTGAGCGATGTGGGCCTTTACCGCGAGACCTACGAACCGCTGCTGATGGAGATGCTCACCGCCCCGGCCCCGGACGCCTTCTACCGCGAGAAGGGCGAGAGCTGGGAGGATTACGCCCTGCGCCAGTTTGAGCACATGGAAAAGCTCATGGCCGAGAACGCGGACAACGTCTGCGCCGTCATCGTCGAGCCGCTGGTTCAGTGCGCCGGCCATATGCGCATGTACGACCCCATCTACCTGAAGAAGCTGCGCGAGGCCTGTGACCGCTACAACATCCACCTGATCGCGGACGAGACCGCCGTGGGCTTCGGCCGCACCGGCACCCTCTTCGCCTGCGAGCAGGCCGGCATCTCACCGGATTTCATGTGCCTGTCCAAGGGCCTGACCGCCGGCTACCTGCCACTGTCGATCACAATGACCACGGACGACGTCTTCGAGGCCTTCTACGATGACTTCGAAACCATGAAGGCGTTCCTTCACTCACACAGCTACACCGGCAACCCCATCGGCTGCGCCGTGGCACGGGCAACCCTGGACATCTTCCGGGATGACAACGTCATCGAGAGCAATCGTGAGAAAGCCCGGATCATGGGCGAGAGCGTGGAACACCTGCGCGAGCACCCGCACGTGGGCGATATCCGCCAGCACGGCATGATCCTCGCCATGGAGCTGGTCAAGGACAAAGCCACCATGGAGCCCTTCCCCTGGCAGGAACGCCGCGGGCTGCGCGTCTACCAGCACTCCATCACCCGCGAGGCACTGCTGCGGCCGCTGGGCAACGTCACCTATTTCATGCCGCCCTACGTCATCAATGAGGACCAGATCCGGCACCTGGCCACCGTGGCCACCGAAGGCATCGACAAGGCCACCAGGGACTGAGGCACTGATGCGGATACCGCGGATCCACACCCCGGAGACTCTGGCGCCGGGCGAGCACACCCTTGCCGGTAACGCCGCCCATCACGCCGGTACCGTCCTGCGCATGAATGCAGGCGACCGAGTGGTGCTGTTCAACGGTGACGGACTGGACTACCCGGCGGAAATCCTCGAGGCCGGCCGCAAGCGGCTTACCGTACACGTTGAGTCGCCCCATGACCCCGGCACCGAATCCCCGCTGGCCATCACCCTGGGTCAGGTCATGTCCCGGGGTGATCGCATGGATTACGCCATCCAGAAGGCCACCGAGATGGGTGTGACCGCCATCCAGCCTCTGGACAGCGCCCGCTGCGAGGTGCGGCTCAACCCGGAACGTGAGCGCAAGCGCCTGAAGAACTGGCAGCAGGTGGCGATCAGCGCCGCTGAACAGTGTGGCCGCGCCCGGATACCGACGATCCATTCCCCCATGAAACTGGCCGACTGGCTCACGCACTGTGACGACGCTATCCGGCTCGTCCTTCACCATGAAGGCCAGCCGGTCCGCAGCCAGGACACCGCGCCCACCTCGGTTGCCCTGCTCATTGGCCCGGAAGGCGGGCTGGATGATTCCGAACTCGATGCCGCCGCAACGGCGGGCTTCGCGCCCCTGGCCCTGGGCCCACGGGTACTGCGCACTGAAACCGCGCCGGTGGCTGCCATTGGCCTGTGCCAGTGGCTGTGGGGCGACTTCCATTCCTCCGGTAAGGAAACTGCTGAATGACGGACCTGCTCACCAACCCGGAATTCTGGAAATACCTGAGCATCCCGGTGATCGCCGCGCTCATCGGCTGGATCACCAACTGGATGGCGATCAAGCTCACCTTCTACCCCAAGGAATTCATCGGCATCCGCCCCTTCCTGGGCTGGCAGGGCATCATTCCCTCCAAGGCCGAAAAGATGGCCCGCATCGCCGTGGATTCCACCATCGCCAAGATCGGCACCGTCCAGGAGATCTTCGAGTACATCGATCCACGCGTTCTGACCCAGCACATCGTGGACCACACCGTGCCACGCACCGACGAATACGTGGACGAGATCATGCTCGCCGAACACCCGACCTTCTGGGAAAACCTGCCCCAGAAAGCGCGGGAAATGATCTACCAGCGGGTCCGGGACCGGTCCCCCGAACTGGTGGACAACCTGGTCGATGACTTCTCCGACAACGCCGAGGATCTGCTCGACATCCAGAACATGGTAGTCACCCAGCTGAGCGAGGACCGCTCCCTGCTCAACCGCATCTTCCTCGAGTGCGGCGAGAAGGAGTTCCGCTTCATCATCAACTCCGGGCTCTACTTCGGCTTCGCCTTCGGCATCATCCAGATGATCGTCTGGTACTATTTCCAGGCCGGCTGGATCCTGCCCTTCTTCGGGCTTCTGGTGGGCTGGGCCACCAACTGGATCGCGCTCAATTTCATTTTCCGCCCGCTCTACCCTGTGAAGATCGGCCCCTTCCGACTGCAGGGCCAGTTCCTGCGCCGTCAGCCCGAGGTGGCCCAATCCTTCTGCCACATTGTCACCCACGAGATCCTGACCGTGGGCAACCTGGTGGATGCCATTCTCAATGGCCCGAAAGCCGACCGCGCCCGCAACCTGGTGCGCAAGCACATGAAAAAGCTGGTGGATGAGACCGCCGGCATGGGCAAGGCCTTCACCCAGATGGCTTTCGGCCCCACCTCCTTCGCCAACCTCAAGCAGCGCGTGGGCGATCTGTCCATCGAAATCGCGAGCGAAACCTTCGACGACCCCATGTTCGCCAACGACCGGGCCGCCGCCGTGGAGGACATCATGCGCCGGCGCATGGAGGAACTCTCACCCGCGGAATTCCAGGAGCTGCTGCGCCCCTGTTTCCAGGAGGACGAGATCAAGCTGATCGCCGCCGGCGCTGCCCTGGGTTTCCTGGCGGGGCTGGCGCAGCTGACCTTCATCTTCGGGGCGACGATGTTTTGAAATTGTTTACATCCTGACCAACGCATAAAGTGAGTGCAGCCGATAGAATCACCTTCCCCTATCCCCCCTCTGACAGGTGAACGATGTCCCTGCGCCGCAGTTCCCGAACCTCACTGTTCATGTCTCTGCTGTTCAGCATCCTGCTCCTGTCCACGGAGGCATCCGCGCAGACGGAACCCGAGCCACTGGAATTCGGCTATATTCACCTGCCGCCTTTCGGGTACACGGACAGTGAGGGCCAGTCGAAGGGATACCTTGTAGAGCTGGCTCGCCAGGTATTCAGTGCCATGGATCAGCCCGTGCGCTTCGTACAGCACCCGGCCACCCGCCTCTATCGCCAGATTGACTCCGGCGAGACCGCTTTCACACTGGCTGCAGCCGACCTGCACCGACTGAAAAACACTGCGGTCGAGGCCGAAGAACCCGCCATCACCCTCAACCTGACCGTGTACCACCGCAAGGACACCCAACCCGTGAGCGATGTGGAGCAACTGAAGGGCCATCACGTAGTGCTGATGAAAGGCTACTCCTACGGTCAGCTCGGGCGCTTCTTTGAGGCTGAAAGCGATGCCATGCGCATCACTGAGGCCCGAACGCACCAGTCAGCGCTCCAGATGATCCAGTTTGGGCGTGCCGACTACCTGCTGAACTACCAGACGTCGGCGGACACCACCATTGCCCAGCATGGGCTCACCGGCCTTGAGAGCGATGTCATCGCTCGACTGGATGTCCATTTCTTCGTCTCAAAGATGCTGGCAAACGCTCAGGCCCTGGCTGATGATTGGGATCAGAACCTGAGAGACCTCAAGCAGCACGATCGGATGCCGTCTAAAGAGACCTACAACATCAAGAGCCCGTAGACCAGGCTCAATCGCGCCTGATACTGAACCCGCTCAGAAGCTGATCCATTTCCGTCGCCAGGGCGCGCAGCTCGGACGCGGATTCGCGGGTCTCACCCGATTTCTCCGCCACGGTTCGATTCTCATCCGCCGCGGACTGGACACTGCCACTGATCTCATCCGCAGCGGAGGACTGCTGTTCCGCGGCAGCAGCAATCTGCTGGCTCAAACCACTGAGGTCGTTCACCAGCGTCTCCAGTTCCTGGGCGCCCTCACTGACCCGCTCCATCTGCTGCAGCGCCTCGCCCGAGCGGGTGGTCCCCATGTCGATCGCCGCCAGCGCCTGCTCACTGCCCTCGTTGAGCTGGGCCACAATGGATTGCACCTGCTGCGTGAAGGACTGGGTGCGCTGGGACAGGCTGCGCACTTCATCAGCCACAACCGCGAAGCCCCGCCCGTGCTCACCCGCACGCGCCGCCTCTATGGCCGCATTGAGCGCCAGCAGGTTGGTCTGGTCGGAGATTTCATTGATGGCGCTCACGGCCCCGTGGATTTCCGCCACCTGATCACTCAGTCGGCGGATCACGCTACTCGCCTGCTCCATGGCCTCGTTACTGGCCCGGGTCACCTGGTGGGCCTGATCGGCATCCTGGCGGCTGGCGCCCACGTGGGCCGCTGCACGGGTGGCCGCCTCGGAGCCCTGGGCCGCATTGTCCGCGACCCCCCTGACCGAGGAGCTCATCTGCTCCATGGCCGAAGCCGCCTGCGTGGTCTGGCCCTGAAGGTTATCCGCCGCGGCAAGAGTTCCCTGGCTGAGCTCATCCACATTGCCGGAAACGGACTGAAGCCTCCGGGAGAGCCCGGTAGCGTCGCGGACCAGCCCTTCAAACTGTTCCATCAACCGATCAAAGGCCGTGGCACTGGCATCCTGCCCGCCAGCATCCAGGCGCACACTCAGATCCCCATCCCCGGCAACGCGTTCCACCAGTTCACGCATACGGTGGGTTCGCTCTTTCTCCGCGCCCAGAAGCCGCGCCAGGAATACGAGCACGGAAGCCTCAAACACCACGAAGGCCGCGTGCAGGAAAGCCACCCCCCAGCTGCAGTCATGGCTGAAAATCATCAGTGGCATACCACCGACGGACACGCCCTCCAGCTGCAGTGCCGTCATCACCATATGGTGGACAGCAATCACGAGGGCACCAGCGACAACCGGCAGCCAGTCCCGGTAGAGAATCACAAAGGCGAGGGCACCAAAGATGTGGAAGTGCATCTCAATGCGCCCCATCTGGGCCTGGATCATGATCGCCGAAAACGCCATGAGCGCCATTGCCACAACGACGGAGAACGCACGCTGACCCTTCAGAGCCGCGTGGGCGAGGGCCACGAGCAATCCCAGGACCACGGAAGCCGTCAGAGCAAACGCCGTGGTTTCATACCCCCAGGGAATGATCAGCCCGACAACGGGCACGTGGGCCAGAAGCAGGCCAAGCATCAGTCTGTCATTGGGCAGGCGTTCATGCGCCTGTTGATTCAGGGTCGTCATGGGTTACTACTCCCGGAGCCGGTTGTCCTGCTGTCAAGGAAAGCAGATCCAGCAGGATCCGGTCCAAACACAGGGCGAAAAGAGGCGTCATTGCTGCCCCGGAGGAAAAGAACCTCAACAAGGGGCAGCTTCTGATAGAGCCATGTGGGGGAGGAGTACGCGCAGGCTTCCGGGAGGGATCAGCCATCAGACGCTGCACGACCCAGGATCATCGCACCCAGTCCGCCAGTGTCTGCGTAAGCCGGGCATCCGCAATCTCTTCCATCTGCGGCGCATCCACAGCCGGCAGACGCGCGAGCAACCCGTCCTCATCCGCCCGGGCGGCGCTGAGGATATCCACCAGGCGGATCCGGTCAAGGGACCGGGCGGGGATCAGTTCCTCACCATCATCCCCGCCAGGGTGGAGGATGCCGGCACGGATCAGTTTGTCGCTCACGTGCTGGGTGATGTCCCCGGGAATGCCGAAATCCAGCGCCAGAAGCTCCTGGCGGGGTGGCTTATCGCCCTGGTCAAAGGCTTTCGCGACGCGCTCCATCAGCGCCAGCGCCAGGCGCTCCTCCACCTGCGGTGACGACCGCACTTCCCGACGCGAGGAGATCGCCTGTTCGTGCTGGTGGTAATAGCTGATGCTGGCGCCTGAAAGCAGGATGATCCAGTTGATGTAGAGCCAGATCAGCAGGAGGATGCCAATGGCAAAGCTGGAGTAGATCGCCTCGTAGCGGCTGGCATTCACCGCAAAGGAGGCGAAGGCGAGGCTCGCGGCCTGCCAGGCCACACCCGCGACAAGCCCGCCCACGAAGGCACTCTGGAAGCGGACCCGGGTATTCGGCACAAAGGCATAGACAAAGGTGAAAGCGATCACCGTGATCAGGAAGGGGGTGGAGCGGCTGACCACGGCGATAAGGGTGCCGAAGGGCTCGATGGCGCTGAGCTGCTGGACGATGTCGGAGCCGAAGACCGTGGCCGAGAGGCCAATGCCGGCCACCATCAGGAGCGGGCCGATGGTGATCACGCTCAGGTAGTTGGAGAACCGCTGCCCGAGTGAGCGGCCCATCGGGGCACGCCAGACCATGTTGAAGGAGCGCTCGATCTTCTGAACCAGAGCGATCACGGTATAGACCAGAAGGAGCAGCCCCACCGACCCGAGCACGCCGACCTTGATATTGTCCACGAAGGTGATGACCTGCTCGGCAATCTCGGTTCCCTGTCGACCCAGGGGTTCAAAGAACTGGTACAGCACTGGCGTGAGCTGGTTGTGCACGCCCATGGCCTTGAGCACGGAGAAACTCAGTGCCAGCAGCGGCACCATTGAGAGGAGTGTGGTGTAGACCAGGCTCATGGCGTGGAGGTTGAGCTGACCGGCCATCAGGTCCCGGACCACGGCATAGGCGACGCGCAGCTGGCGGCGGGCAAAGGCCACCGAACGGGGGTGCTCGGCGTCCGGCTTTTCCAGCAGCCAGTTCTCCCATTCCTTAAGACGTGCGGTCAGGTACTCGGGTATCACGTGCTGCCCCTGTTAATCGCCGTTGATGGTGGCCACGACCCTGCGGGCCCCGCCGTTGTTGCGGTGTTCGCCCAGATAGATCCCCTGCCAGGTGCCCAGAAGCAGCCGGCCCTGCCCGATTGGCAGGCTGAGGGATTCGCCCAGCATCACGGATCGGATATGGGCTGGCATGTCGTCGGGGCCTTCCATTGTGTGTTCGTAGTATGGCGCATTTTCGGGCACGGCGTGCTGGAAGTGGCGTTCCATGTCACCGCGTACGCTGGGGTCGGCGTTTTCGTTCAGGCTCAGGGAGGCGGAGGTGTGCTGGATGAACAGGTGCAGCAGGCCGGTCTGGATGTCGGCGATCTCGGGGAGCTGGTCGAGGACTTCACGGCTGATGAGGTGGAAGCCCTTGGATTTCGGGGATAACTGGAGAATGCGTTGCTGCCACATTGATGGAGTCCCTTACCCTGAGTTCTCAGTCGCGGTACTATTACGCCTTTAAGCTTTACCATACCAGCGTTCCGGTTTGTTGCGGTAAGGGAGCGGGGAGTCCTGCTCGGGAAACGCTGTGAATACATCCCTGTACGCTGCTCTTCCGCCATCCATGGCTCCAGAGCTTCCCGATCAGGACTCCCCGCTCCCTTACTTCAAACGCCCCGGTTAACGCCAAAGCCTGAAAACAATCAGCAGGATAAAAGAGAGTCACGCCATGGCCGAAGACAACAACCGCCGCTATTCCAGCCAAGTCGTCGATGGAGTCGGCAAATCCGCCAGCCGGGCGATGCTCCGGGCGGTGGGGTTCGAGGACGAGGATTTCCAGAAGAACCAGATCGGGATCGCCTCCACCTGGAGCATGGTCACGCCCTGCAACATGCACATCAATAAACTGGCGGAACACGCAGGCGCCGGGGCGGATGAGGCCGGTGGCAAGAGTGTGATTTTCAACACCATCACCATCTCGGACGGCATCGCCAACGGCACCGAGGGAATGAAGTATTCGCTGGTATCGCGCGAGATCATCGCGGACTCGGTGGAGGCGGTGACCGGTTGTGAGGGCTTTGACGGGCTGGTGACGCTTGGCGGTTGCGACAAGAACATGCCAGGGCTGGTCATGGGTATGGCGCGACTGGACCGGCCTTCGGTGTTTGTTTACGGCGGCACCATCCAGCCGGGCGAGAACCACACGGACCTGGTGTCGGTGTTCGAGGCAGTTGGCGCCTACACCAAGGGCGACAAGTCGCTGATCGACGTGAAGCAGATCGAGGAAACGGCGATTCCGGGACCCGGTTCCTGTGGTGGTATGTACACGGCCAATACCATGGCCTCGGCCATTGAGGCGCTGGGGCTGAGTCTGCCGGACAGTTCGGCGCAGAACGCGGTGTCGAAGACCAAGGAAGAGGACTGCCGGGCTGCCGGTGCGGCGGTGCTGGACCTGATCGCGAAGGACATCAAGCCTTCGGACATCATGACCCGCGCGGCGTTCGAGAACGCCATCACCGTGGTCATCGCTCTGGGCGGCTCCACCAACGCGGTGCTGCACCTGCTGGCCATGGCCAACACCATTGGCGTGGAGCTGTCGCTGGATGACTTCACCGAGATCGGCAAGCGCGTCCCGGTGCTGGCGGACCTGCGTCCGAGCGGGCAGTACATGATGTCCGAGCTGGTCGCCATCGGCGGCATCCAGCCGCTGATGAAGATGCTGCTTGATCGCGGCCTGCTTCACGGCGGCTGCCTGACGGTGACCGGTAAGACACTCGCCGAGAACCTTGAAGGCGTGGAGCCCTACCCGGAGAGCCAGGACATCATTCACAGCTTCGACAACCCCATCAAGCCGGACAGCCACCTGCGGATCCTCTACGGCAACCTCTCGCCCACCGGCGCGGTGGCCAAGATCACCGGCAAGGAAGGCACGCACTTCACCGGCACCGCGCGCTGCTACCAGTCCGAGGAGGAAGCCCAGGCGCGGATCAACGACGGCACCGTGCAGGCCGGCGACGTGGTGGTCATCCGCTACGAAGGACCCAAGGGTGGCCCCGGCATGCGCGAGATGCTCACGCCAACCTCCGCCATCATGGGCCGCGGCCTGGGCGACCAGGTAGCGCTGATCACCGACGGGCGCTTCTCCGGCGGCAGCCACGGCTTTGTGGTGGGCCACGTCACCCCCGAAGCGGTCGACGGCGGCCCCATCGCCCTTCTCCAGGACGGCGATACCATCACGATCGACGCCGAAACCAACCGGATCGATGTCGATATCAGCGATTCCGAACTGGAGCAACGCCGCGCCCAGTGGCAGAAACCGGCCCCCAAATACCGCCGCGGCGCCCTGGCCAAATACGCCAAGACCGTGAATTCCGCCTCTGAGGGCGCGGTAACGGATATGCCGGACTGACTGCCGCAGCGCATCCGCGAAACCATCGCGCGCGAGGCGCGCTCCTACAGTGGGCCCTTTCCCATTTCCGTCGGAGCGTGCCCCGCACGCGATACCCCCAGATTCGTCTGCAAGCAGACTCCTACAACATCGCGGATCCCATGCATAAACGTCAAAGCGCCGGAGTGGGGTGCTCCTTTCCGGGAGGCTCGATGGCAGGGATGCCATCGCGCCAGCGTACAGGGATGTATCGACAGCGGTCCCGGAAAGGAGCACCCCGCTTCGGCGTCTCAACCACCCAGAAGCCAGCAATCCTGCCGCGGCCAGCCCGTTACGCCCCCGAAAAGATCAAACCTTAATCCACACGCCCCTGTTCAACCCCACCACCGTCTACTAATCTCAATGGAAAGCACCCCGGCCGCGAACGGGTCACAGAAACGTCAATCAGACTCGCAACCCGCGCCGGCTTACCCATAATTGAAGACAGAACCCAACGGAACAGAGGCATGATGAACTGACACCATCAGGGGCGAGTGCGGCCAGCGCAGGCACCACCCCTTACCCAGGTCACAGCAAGGGGGCCAAGCATGAGCATACTGCAGCGCTATCAGGACCGTTACGAGGCAACCAAGGAAGAGGAAATGAGCCTCGAGGAATACCTCAGCATCTGCAAAGAGGATCCCTCCGCCTACGCCACCGCCGCCGAGCGCATGCTGCTCGCCATCGGCGAGCCGGAACTTGTCGACACCTCCCGCGACCCGCGCCTCTCCCGGATCTTCCAGAACAAGGTTATCAAGCGCTATCCGGAATTCTCCGAGTTCTACGGCATGGAAGAAGCCGTGGAGAACATCGTTTCGTACTTCCGCCACGCCGCCCAGGGCCTGGAGGAGAAGAAGCAGATCCTGTACCTGCTCGGCCCTGTCGGCGGCGGCAAGTCCTCGCTGGCCGAGAAGCTCAAGCACCTGATGCAGAAAGTGCCCTTCTACGCCATCAAGGGCTCGCCCGTGAACGAATCCCCCCTCGGGCTGTTCGACCCGGAAGAGGACGGCCCCATCCTCGAGGAGGAGTACGGGATTCCCCAGCGCTACCTCAAGCCCATCATGTCGCCCTGGGCGGTCAAGCGCCTGCACGAATACGGCGGCGACATCAGCCAGTTCCGGGTGGTCAAGAAATACCCCTCCATCCTGGACCAGGTGGCCGTGGCCAAGACCGAGCCCGGCGACGACAACAACCAGGACATCTCGGCGCTGGTCGGCAAGGTCAACATCCGCATGCTGGAGGACTTCAGCCAGGACGACCCGGACGCCTACAGCTTCAGCGGCGGCCTGAACCGCGCCAACCAGGGCATCATGGAATTCGTGGAGATGTTCAAAGCGCCCATCAAGGTGCTGCACCCGCTGCTGACCGCCACCCAGGAAGGCAACTACAACACCACCGAAGGCATGTCCTCGATCCCGTTCGACGGCATCATCCTCGCCCACTCCAACGAGTCCGAGTGGCAGACCTTCCGCAACAACAAGAACAACGAAGCCTTTCTGGACCGGGTGAACATCGTCAAGGTGCCCTACTGCCTGCGCGTGACCGAGGAACAGCAGATCTACGAGAAGCTGCTGCGCGAAAGTTCCCTGGCCGGTGCCCCGTGTGCGCCGGACACCCTGAGCATGCTGGCCCAGTTCACAGTGCTGTCACGGCTGGTGGAGCCGGAGAACTCCAGCATCTACTCCAAGATGAAGGTCTACGACGGCCAGAACATCAAGGACACCGATCCCAAGGCCAAGTCCATCCAGGAGTACCGGGATGCCGCCGGCGTGAACGAGGGTATGGACGGCCTGTCCACTCGTTTCGCGTTCAAGATCCTGTCCAAGGTGTTCAACTTCGACACCACCGAGGTGGCCGCCAACCCGGTGCACCTGCTGTACGTGCTGGAGAAGCAGATCGAGCAGGAACAGTTCCCGCCGGAGACCCACGAGCGCTACCTGCGCTTCATCAAGGAATTCCTGGCGCCGGAGTACGTCGAGTTCATCGGCAAGGAAATCCAGACCGCCTACCTCGAGTCCTACTCCGAGTACGGCCAGAACCTGTTCGACCGTTACGTGACCTATGCGGACTTCTGGATCCAGGACCAGGACTACCGGGATCCGGAGACCGGCGAGATGTTCGACCGCGCGGCCATCAATGAGGAACTGGAAAAGATCGAGAAGCCGGCCGGCATCAGCAACCCCAAGGACTTCCGCAACGAGGTGGTCAACTTCGTGCTGCGGGCACGGGCCAGCAACAACGGCCAGAACCCGTCCTGGCTCAGTTACGAGAAGCTGCGCAGCGTGATCGAACAGAAGATGTTCTCGAACACCGAGGAGCTGCTGCCGGTGATCTCGTTCAATCCCAAGGCCTCCGAGGAGGATCAGCGCAAGCACCAGCAGTTCGTGGACCGGATGATCGAACGGGGCTACACCGAGAAGCAGGTCAAGCTGCTGGCGGAGTGGTACCTGCGCGTCCGGAAATCCCAGTAGGGTAAGCAGGTGTCTGCATGGGCATGAGTCACGTTGTTGACCGCCGCCTCAACGGCAAGAACAAGAGCGCGGTGAACCGGAACCGGTTCCTGCGCCGCTACCGCAAGCACATCAAGCAGGCGGTATCCGAAGCCGTTCACAACCGCTCCATCACGGACATGGAGCAGGGCGAGCAGGTCAGTATCCCGAGCGAGGACATCCACGAGCCGGTGTTCCACCACGGCGCCGGCGGCAACCGCGAGATGGTTCATCCGGGCAATAAGGAGTTCGTCACCGGCGACCGCCTGCCCAAGCCCGACGGCGGCTCCGGTGGCGGCAGCGGCGAGGGCCAGGCCAGCGACCAGGGCGAGGGCATGGATGAGTTCGTCTTCCAGATCACCCAGGAGGAGTTCCTGGACTTCCTGTTCGACGACCTGGAACTGCCCTTTCTGGTGCGCAAGAAGCTCAAGAGCGCGGACTCGTACCAGTACGTCCACGCCGGCTTCACCACTGACGGTACCCCAGC
Source organism: uncultured Halovibrio sp. (assembly GCF_913056445.1). Classification (NCBI taxonomy): domain Bacteria; kingdom Pseudomonadati; phylum Pseudomonadota; class Gammaproteobacteria; order Oceanospirillales; family Halomonadaceae; genus Halovibrio; species uncultured Halovibrio sp. Next base: position 24,074 of record NZ_CAJXMA010000017.1, on the reverse strand, counting down.
CAAACTCAACGTCGTGCGCTCACTGCGCAAGGCCTACGCCCGGCGCATCAGCCTGGCCGGCAAGCGCAAGCGCCGGATCAGGGAGCTGGAGCAGCAGATCGCGGCTCTGGAAGCCCAGCCGGACTCGGATGACCCGGCCTTCTCCAGGGAACGCCAGATCGAAGGCCTGCAGGAGGAGCTGGACGAACTGCGCCGGCAGGTGAAGCGCATCCCCTGGATCGACGAGATCGACCTGCGCTACCGCCAGCACCGCAGGGAGCCCAAGCCCTCCACCAGCGCGGTCATGTTCTGCCTGATGGACGTCTCCGGCTCCATGACCCAGGTGCACAAGGACATTGCCAAGCGCTTTTTCATCCTGCTGTACCTGTTCCTGCAGAAAAACTACAAGCGCATCGAGGTGGTGTTCATACGCCACCACACCGCCGCCAAGGAAGTGGATGAGGAGGAGTTCTTCTACTCCCGCGAGACCGGCGGCACCATCGTGTCGAGCGCGCTCAAGCTGATGCACCGGATCATTGAGGAACGCTACCCCAGCGACGACTGGAACATCTACGCGGCCCAGGCCTCGGACGGCGACAACTGGAACGACGACTCGCCCATCTGCCGCAGACTGCTCGAGGAGAAGATCCTGCCCATGGTGCAGTACTACTCGTACGTGGAGATCACCCCCCACGAGCACCAGGCCCTTTGGGAGGAGTACGAAACGGTACAGGCGAACTTCCCGGACCGCTTCGCCATGCAGCAGCTGTCGGACGCCAGCGAGATCTACCCGGTTTTCCGCAAGCTGTTCGAGCCCAAAACCGCCTGATCACGAACCGTAGGAGCGGCCATGGCCGCGATCACGGGAATAAAGACACGGGAATCGCGGCTATAGCCGCTCCTACAGACAACACAAACCCGTAAGAGCGGCCACGGCCGCAACCACGTGAACAGAAACACGGGCTATGAGGTGGCTATGAGCATACCAATATCCAGCGGCTCCGACTGGTCCTTCGAGCTGATCGAGGAATACGACCGCGAGATCGCCCGCATTGCCGCCGACTTCGGCCTGGATACCTACCCCAACCAGATCGAGGTGATCAGCGCCGAACAGATGATGGATGCCTACAGCTCCGTGGGCATGCCCGTGGGCTATCACCACTGGTCCTTCGGCAAGCAGTTCATGGCCACCCAGAAGGGCTACCGGCGCGGCCAGATGGGACTGGCCTACGAGATCGTGATCAACTCCAACCCCTGCATCGCCTACCTCATGGAGGAAAACACCATGATGATGCAGGCGCTGGTGATCGCCCACGCCAGCTATGGCCACAACTCGTTCTTCAAGAACAACTACCTGTTCCGAAGCTGGACGGACGCCAGCTCCATCATCGACTACCTGATGTTCGCCCGGAACTACGTGGCCGAATGCGAGGAGCGCTACGGTGTGGAGGAAGTGGAGGCCATCCTCGACTCCTGCCACGCGCTGATGAACCAGGGTGTGGACCGCTACAAGCGCCCCGCCCCCATCTCCGCCGAAGAGGAGCGCCGCCGCCAGAAGGAACGCGAGGAATACCGCCAGGAGCAGGTCAACGACCTCTGGCGCACCATCCCCGATATGGGGGGCGACGACGACCCCGAGTCCCAGAAGCGACGCTTTCCGGCCGAACCCCAGGAGAACCTGCTCTACTTCATCGAGAAAAACGCCCCACTGCTCGAAACCTGGCAGCGTGAGCTGGTGCGCATCGTGCGCAAGATCGCCCAGTACTTCTACCCGCAGCGCCAGACCCAGGTGATGAACGAGGGCTGGGCCAGCTTCTGGCACTACACCATCGTGCACCGGATGTACGACGAGGGCCTGGTGGACGACGGCTTCATGCTGGAATTTCTGCAGAACCACACCGCTGTGATCTACCAACCGCCGTTCGACAGCCCCTACTACTCCGGGCTCAACCCCTACACGCTCGGATTCAACATCTACATGGACCTAAAACGCATGTGCGAGAACCCGACCGAGGAGGATCAGGCGTGGTTCCCGGACATCGCCGGCAGTGACTGGCAGCAGACCCTGGATTTCGCCATGCGCAACTTCAAGGACGAGAGCTTCATCCTCCAGTACCTCTCGCCCAGGGTGATCCGGGATCTCAAACTATTCGCCATTGCTGACGAGGAAGGCGACGATGCCTACGAGATCAAGGCCATTCATGACGACCGCGGTTACCGGCGCGTGCGCGAGAAGCTCGCGCGCCAGTACAACCTCAGCTACAAGGACCCGAACATCCAGGTCTGGAACGTGAACACCCGCGGCGACCGCTCCCTGCTGCTGCGCCACACCCGGGTGGACGGCATCCCCATGGCGGACGATGATACCCAGGAGGTGCTCAAACACGTGCACCGGCTCTGGGGCTTCGATGTGGTTCTGGAGAGTGTGGACAACGGCGAGGTCAAGGAACGCTATCGCATGCCGCCCGAGGGCGGCAGCCACAACAACGCCGCCTGATCAGGATCGCAGCTGTAGCTGCTCCTACAAACAACAACCCGTAGGAGCGGCCACGGCCGCGACCCACAATCGCAGCTGTAGCTGCCCCTACAGACAACAACCGTAGGAGCGGCCACGGCCGCGACCCAATCGCAGCTGTAGCTGCTCCTGCAGACAACAACCGTAGGAGCGGCCATGGCCGCGACCCTTTACACCATCAGAAACGCAGCGACAGACCGCCGATCACCCCGAAATTGCCATCGTAATAGTCCGCTTCCGCCAGCACGCTCACATTGGGCTGCCAGCGGTAGCGGGCAGTACCGGTGAATCCGAGGTAGTCCAGATCGCCGGTGATGTAGCGCGCCGAGGCGCCGATCTCCAGGTCCCGGTGCAGCTGGCGCCGTATACCACCGCGCAGGCCCGGTGCGGTGTCATCGCTGGATACACTGGCACATGAACGCACAAAGTTGCCGCCGGGGCGCATAACACTCCGACAACGCTCCACTTCAATATCCTGATACTCCAGCGTCAGGCCGCCCCAGACATCCGTCCGGTGATCCACCGAATAGCGATACCCTCCGCCTCCATGCAGGGCCGTGACATCAATATCCCCCGTCAGCGCCTTGAGCCCGCCAAACATGAACCACTGCGTGTTCAGCGCCCGGCTGCCCCGCACCTGGGCCCCCAGCAGTGGCTCGCTCTCGAAGTTCGGATACAGTGCCAGACCGGCTTCCGCGTAGGAAAAGGATGGGCCCTGGGCCCAGACAGGCATCGCCAGAACGGCCAGCAACGCCACAAAAAACCTGGATGACATAGTCTTCACTCTCCCTTACTGCCACGGAATACGCAGCGTTGAGGATAACGCTCTGTCATGGCGGGAACAGGCTACTACCCCACAAATGTGTTTCCTGTCACAGGTTTAATTGAACCAGTCGCAGCCCCGCGTTTACATTGCTTTTGCAATACAGACCTGACAACCATGCAGCTCAACACCAAGGAGAGCACCATGAACAAGATGTTCCGTGTTACCACTCTGGCGCTGACAACCGCCGCTGTTTCCACCGGTGCACTCGCCCAGAACCAGAGCTACAACGAACCCACGCGTGGCTTCATGCTCGAGCGCGGCACCACGGCCCCCAACAAAAAGGCCAGTGTTGATCTGCGCACCGGGGGTGATCAGGACTTCAGTGCCGGTGTACGGCTGGGACTGCCCGGCTCCGAGCTGGTTCTCAACCACAGCCGTATCAACCCACGCACCAGTCAGAATGAAGCGCTGTTCAAGGTGGGACTGCGCCCCCTGCAGGCCGGCGATGACGTGGTGATTGACTGGGCGGCCTACGGTGCGGTTGCCCACTACGATTCAGACGATGCCCAACAACAGCAGGGTTATACCGAGGAAAGCACTACCAACCTGGGTGCCGGCGCCGCCTTCACGGCCGACATCGACCGGTTCATCCTCAACTTCAACCCGGAACTGGTGTTCGACGACGGTGCCCGGAATGACGCCAGTGATGCCTACCTGAACCTGGGCATGGGCGCCCACTACGCCCTGCCGGAGACTGATTTCGGGCGCTTTGAGCCCGGCCTTGAGGTCAACGTGACGACCCGGGAAGACCGCTTCGGCGACAGCGTGGACCCCTCGCTGATGCTGGGCACCCGTTGGTTGTACAACGAAAATGTGACCCTGGATGTGTCGATGATCCAGGCCACCCCGAACAACGGTCTGGCGGATGCCTCTACCGAGGTCAGCATCCCTGGCTATATCCGGCTGAACGTCGCCTTCTGAGGTGCACCAGGGCAGCACGACACACCGCGGGCGGCTTCGGCCGCCCGCTTTTCATCCATCCAGCGCCGCGCGTGCCGCCTCGCTGTTATAGAACCCTTCCAGCCGACGCCGAACAATCCCCTCCAGCAGGCCACTGGCCTTCAGTGCTTCCAGAGCCCGGGGCAGGACCGCGTCCAGTTCCGTCATGATGGTTGACTGGTCAATGTTGAACTCGTTCAGCAGATCACCCAGGGTGCGGTCTCCATAACGCTCGAACAGCTGGTTCACCACCGTTTCGTAGGCGTTGCGGTAGTAATCGCTCTTGCGGAAGGCCAGCCAGTAGTCGTAGCCCATCACCACAAACTCGCTCCACTCAACCTCACCAAGGCCCTGCTCCAGCTCGGAGAGGGGACGGTCGCTGAACGTATCCCAGGCATCCATCACGCTGGCCTTGATCTCCTCATCCGTAAGCTGCTCCGCCAGGAAGTCCGCGCTGTGGCGTGCGAGCTTCTCAACGTTGCGCGAGATGTAGCCCTTGATGCTTTTCTCCCAGACATCGTCCAGCCCGGAGACGGCCCTGTTGAGCACCTTCGAGCTGAACTTAAGCGCCGAGCTCACCCCCGGCACCCGCCGGCTCAGAAGGTTCTCCTCGTACACGTAGCGCACGATGGCCTCGTACATCAGGTTGGCCACCAGCTCCTTGTACACCGGCTGCTCCAGCATCCGGTCAATCAGCTTCTGGCGCTGTTCCCTGAGAAGCAGCACCTGGTCCACGAAGGCCTCCAGCCGCTGGCGGTCCATCAGATCACCCGGTGTGGCATCCCGGTGGAACTGCGAGCCAACCACATCCTGGGTAAAGGTGGCCGCCATCTCGGGGATAATCGGCGGCATCTCCCGTTCCACGGTATGGCGGTAAATGATGGCATTGACCGTGTCCGCACTGATCACCTCGTTCAGCCGGATGCTGTTGGCTGCCTCAAGGGCATGGCCCAGTTCCCTTTCCAGGTCCTCGCGCAGCGCGTCATGATCCATCCGCGCCATTTCGTGCTGCACGTGCGCCTCGAGAAGCCGATCAAGGATCGGGCCGGCATCGTTCTCTGTCATAATCAACCTCTCTTCAGATCCCTTCAGAGCAGCTGCGGTCCAGTCGCGGCCATGGCCGCTCCTACGGGCCCCCTGTGTAGGAGCAGCTACAGCTGCGATTCGACCGCGGCAATGGCCCCCTACGGACCTCTGTACAGGAGCAGCTACAGCTGCGATTCAGTACTGGCTACTCCAACGCGACACGGAAACAGCAAACCACAGAACACCTTGCATTGCATTTGCCTTTGCGACCGGGGCTGTCGGCGAGCCCCCCACGTTGACAGGGTGCATCGCAGCGGCTATATCTCTGCTCAGATGAATCAAACCCTTACCGCGCATTCCAGCAAAAGAGGCAACCAATGAATCGACTTCTTCCCGCCGTCGCACTGCTCGCCACCGCCGTTCCCTTCCAGGCGAACGCCAGCGGGGACTATGAGTATCCCTACTCCGGCATTGGCGGCGGCATGGCATCACTGGCCGATGCCTGCGACAACCAGGGCTCCGACTGTGACGATGGGACCACGGCTTTCCGCGTCTACAGCGGTGCGCGGCTGCTTTCGAACTTCGGCGTGGAAGTGGGCTATACCCAGAGTCAGGACTTTGAGCTGAACGATACAACAGACACGGAACTCAGCCTGCACGGACTGGATGTAACCGGCCTCGTTCACCTGCCGCTGGGTAACCGGATGGACGTCTTTGCCAAAGCCGGCGGCTTCTTCTGGGACTCAGAACTGGACATAGCGACAGCAACGGTGGATAACACCGGCATCAGTCTGCGAACCGGTGTCGGTGCCCAGGTGGGTATAACCGAGCACCTCTATATCCGCGCGGACTACGACTACGTCCCCAACGTTGACTACAGCGACGGGGCACTGGATGAGGACGACCTGAGCCTGATCACCGGCTCGATCCAGTATCACTTCTGACACCGCATCTCGGTTTATCCCCATGGCCCGGACTGCGCTCCGGGCCTAGCCTGCTCCACAACGGCATACAGCAACACCCTTCTGTAGGAGCGGCCATGGCCGCGATCGAAAGGCGGTCACAGGCAATCGCGGCCATGGCCGCTCCTACGGGGGTACTGTCAGGGGGATCCCATGAACGACCGCACCAGGGACATCGGCCTGCTGGTCCTGCTCTGGCTGGCAGGGCTCTACATGCGCCTGCCCATACTGGTGGCTCCCGCCCTGGCACCGGCCATCGGCGAAGAACTGGCCCTGAGCCAGACCCACATCGGGGCACTGACCACCCTGCCGGTTCTGATGCTCGCCCTGGGGGCACTCGCGGGGTCGCTCCTGATCATGCGCATGGGCCCACGCAACGCACTGGCAGCTGCCCTGGCCGTGGTCGGCGTCATGTCGGCAACCCGGGGGCTCGCCCAGGGCCCCGTCCTGTTGTTGGGCGCCAGTGCCGTCATGGGTCTGGCGATAGCCGTCATGCAGCCGTCGCTGCCGGCGCTTCTCCCACGCTGGCTCACTCCCACACGGCTCGCTCTGGGCTCGGCCTGTTACATGAACGGCATGCTGATGGGCGAGTTCATCGGCGCCGGCCTGACTCTGCCGGTCATCATGCCGCTGACCGGAAACAGCTGGCGACTGACACTGCTTGTGTGGTCGCTGCCGGCCCTGCTGATCGCGCTCCTTCTGATGCTGCCAAAAACCGCCTCCAGCGATGGCAGCGACAGCAGCCAGTGGCTGCCGCGCCTGCGCGACCCGCTGATGTGGAAGCTCGGCCTGCTCCTGGCCGGCACCGCGTCGCTTTTCTTCGGCACCAACGCCTACATGGCCAGCGTCCTTGAGGACCGCGGCGAACTGGCCCGGCTGGACACCACCCTGTTCAGCTTCAACTTCGCGCAGGTCGTCGCCTCGGCCCTGATGCTGTGGATGGCCCGGCACTGGGTCGGCCGGCGCGGCCCAATCCTGTGCAGCGCCGGTCTCAGCGTGGCCGCCATGCTCGGCTTCATCCTGGTCGACGGCTGGCCCGGTGTTGCCTTCGCCGTGGCCATGAGCTTCTTTGCCGGCATCCTGCTCATCCTGATCGTCTCACTGCCACCCCAACTGGTCCCAAGCGCCGAGGCCGGCCGGCTGTCGGCAGGAACCTTCACCATCGGCTACACCGTGGCGTTCCTCGTACCCCTGGGCGGCGGCCTTCTGGCGGACACCACCGGGGCCGCACTCGCCGCCGTGGGATTCATCACCCTGTGCACAGCACTCACTGTTCCTCTGGCATTGCGCCTGAGACTGCCCAACTGATCCGCCAGCCAGCCGAGCTCAGGCCAGCCGCGCCCCATTCGGCACCGGCTTGTCCGGTACTGCGAGCACGACCGCGCCGTCCTCACGATGCAGGCCGGTGACCAGGCACTCCGAGCGGATGGGGCCGATCTGCTTGGCGGGGAAGTTCACCACCGCCAGAACCTGGCGCCCCTCGAGTTCCTCACGGGCGTAAAGATCCGTGATCTGGGCGCTGGATTTGAGAACCCCGAGCCCGGCCCCGAAATCCACGCGCAATTTGTAGGCCGGGCGCCGGGCCTGCGGAAAGTCCTCGACCTCAACAATGGTGCCGGCCCGGATCTGCACCCGCTCGAAATCACCCCACTCAATGGTCTCCATTACAACTCTCTCCAGAGTCAATCCAGGAGCCACGGATTATACCCGGAGCCGATCCCTATCAGCACGATTAACCCCGCCCATGCCGCTTCCGGTATAATGGTTACCACTCAGGCGGAATACCTGACATATTTACTCAGGTATTGTACAATCAATCTCCAGAACAAGGCTGGACGTAGAAGCCAGTGATAGCGTAACTCGCGGGAATCCGCTTCAGGAGACGCTTTTCAAAGGGGTTGGATGAATTCCGGCAAGACACTGCACTGCACAGTCTTCCCCGAATTTATCCGTTCATGAAAGGCCGGTGCCTCGCGCGCACAGGCCCAGAACCAGTGGAGTTGCAGCCATGGCCGAATCCAATAAGCCCGAAGACTTCGTCAAGCACGAATACGAAGCCGGCTTTGTCACCGACATCGAATCGGACACCTTCGAACCCGGCCTGAACGAGGACGTCATCAAGCGCCTGTCCCAGATCAAGGGCGAGCCTGAATGGATGCTCGAATGGCGCCTGGAAGCCTATCGCCAGTTCCAGGAAATGACCGAGCCGAACTGGCAGAAGGTCAACTTCGAGCCCGTGGACCTTCAGTCCATCTCCTACTATTCCGCGCCCAAGAAGGACAGCGACAAGCCCCAGAGCCTGGACGAGGTCGACCCGGAGCTGCTGCGCACCTATGAAAAGCTCGGCATCCCGCTGCACGAACAGAAAGCGCTGGCGGGCGTGGCCGGCGCCGGCACACCGGCGGAGTCCGAGGCTGAAAGCACCGGCGGTGGCGGCGCCTACAGCAACGTCGCCGTGGACGCGGTTTTCGACTCCGTCTCCGTGGTCACCACCTTCAAGGAAAAGCTGGCCGAAGCCGGCGTCATCTTCTGTTCCATCTCGGAAGCCCTGCAGGAGCATCCGGAGCTGGTGAAGCAGTATCTGGGCTCCGTCGTGCCCCGTGGCGATAACTACTTCGCCTCACTCAACTCGGCAGTGTTCAGTGACGGCTCCTTCGTGTACGTGCCCAAGGGCGTCAAATGCCCCATGGAGCTGTCCACCTACTTCCGCATCAACGCCGAGAACACCGGCCAGTTTGAGCGCACGCTGATCATCGCCGACGAAGGCGCCTCCGTCAGCTACCTCGAAGGCTGCACCGCGCCCCAACGCGATGAAAACCAGCTGCACGCCGCAGTGGTCGAACTGGTAGCGCTGGACGACGCCGAGATCAAGTACTCCACGGTACAGAACTGGTACCCCGGTGACGAAAACGGCAACGGCGGCATCTTCAACTTCGTCACCAAGCGCGGCATGGCCCGGGGCAAAAACTCCAAGATCTCCTGGACCCAGGTCGAAACCGGTTCCGCCGTCACCTGGAAGTACCCCAGCTGCGTACTCAAGGGCGACAACAGCGTCGGCGAGTTCTACTCCGTGGCGCTGACCAACAACTACCAGCAGGCCGACACCGGCACCAAGATGATCCACCTGGGCAAGAACACCCGCAGCACCATCATTGCCAAGGGCATCTCCGCCGGCCACAGCGACCAGAGCTACCGCGGCCTGGTGAAGTTCCAGCCCACCGCCGAAGGCGCGCGCAACTTCACCCAGTGCGACTCGCTGCTGATCGGGGATAAGTGCGGCGCGCACACCTTCCCCTACATCGAGAACAAGAACAGCTCCGCCACGGTGGAACACGAAGCCACCACCTCCAAGGTGAGCGACGAGCAGATGCTGTTCTGCCGCCAGCGCGGCATCGACCCGGAACAGGCCGTGTCCATGATCGTCAACGGCTTCTGCAAGGAAGTCTTCAAGGAACTGCCCATGGAGTTCGCCGTCGAAGCCGGCAAGCTGCTGGAAGTGAGCCTGGAAGGCTCAGTCGGGTAAAGACACCCGGATCAGGCGTCTTCGAGGCGATCAGATCAAGGTGGGTGGGGTACATCACCCCATCACCAGCGGCGTACAGCAGAGAATCAGATACCGGGTGGTGGGGGACTTCGATCCGGGAAGCTCTGGAGCCATGGATGGCGGAAGAGCAGCCTACATGGACGTACTCGTGGCGATTCCCGGAGCGAAGTCCCCCAGCGCCCGGAGCAGGAATTCATCAGTCTTGATCATTTGAACAACTGTAAACAGGTAGAGAGCACCCACATGCTGACCATCAAAAATCTCCACGCCAGCGTCGAGGGCACCCCGATCCTCAAGGGCATCAACCTCGAGATCAAACCTGGCGAAGTCCACGCCGTCATGGGCCCCAACGGCTCCGGCAAGTCCACCCTCGCCCAGGTTCTCGTCGGCCACGAAGCCTTCGAAGTCACCGAAGGCGAAATCCTGTTCGACGGCCAGAACCTGCTCGAGCTCGAAGTCGAAGAGCGCGCCCTCGCTGGCCTCTTCCTGGCGTTCCAGTATCCGGTCGAAATCCCCGGCGTCAGCAACCTCCAGTTCCTGCGCACCGCCCTCAACACCCTGCGCAAGCACCACGGCCAGGACGAACTCGACGCCCCCAGCTTCATGAAGCTGGCCAAGGAAAAAGCCAAGCAGGTTGACCTCAGCCCCGACTTCCTCAAGCGTGGCGTCAACGAAGGCTTCTCCGGTGGCGAGAAAAAGCGCAACGAGATCATGCAGATGCTCATGATGGAGCCGCGCCTGGGCATCCTCGATGAGACCGACTCCGGCCTCGACATCGACGCGCTCAAAACCATCGCCAACGGCGTGAACACCCTGCGGGCCGACAACCGCTCCTTCCTCGTCGTCACCCACTACCAGCGCCTGCTCAACCACATCGTGCCGGACGTCGTGCACGTGCTCGCCAACGGTCAGATCATCAAGACCGGCGACAAGCAGCTGGCGATGGAACTCGAAGAACACGGCTACGGCTGGCTCGGCATCAACGAAGCGGAAGCCGCCGGCTGAAGGAGGTTCCATGACACTTGCGCACAAGACGCCCCTGACACCGCTGGACGATGCCTTCACACCGGAAGGTGGCAAGCAGCTGCCCGCGCCGCTGAAGAGCCTGCGCGACATCCGCAGCAAGGCCATCACTGGCATGGCACTGCCCAACCGCCGGACCGAGAACTGGAAATACTCCAGCCGCTACCTCAAGCTGGATCCGGAACTGGCGCCGCAGACCCAGGCCACGGGTGACGCTGATTACCGCAGCGTTGAAGGCGTTTACCGTCTGGTCATCCGCAACGGGGTGGTCGATCTCGACAGCAGCAACCTGCCCAGCGCCAGCGGCGTGGACATTCGCCGTTTTGTGGATCTGGACGATGTCGCCGCCCAGAGCGTGGCCAAGAAACTCGACACCACGCTCGACCACGGCACCACCCAGCTGGCGGCGCTCAACACCGCGCGGCTCGAAGACGGCGTACTGATCCGGCTTTCAGCGGACACCAGCGTCGACAAACCGGTCTACATCCAGTACGTCACCGATGCCGGTGCCAGTGGCTCCAACTACCCCCGCGTCATGGTCGAAGCCGGCCAGGGCAGCAAGATGACACTGGTGGAAGAATACATCAGCAATGGCGACCAGCCGGTACTGGTGGACAGCGTCTCCGAACTGCTGCTCGACGACAGCGCCAACATCACCTACATCCGGCTGTGCATGGACCCGGCCAACGTGCGCCACATCGGCGCTACCGGCGTGAAGGTCGGCGCCAATGCCAAACTCGACAGCCACTGCATCGGCTTCGGCGGCGACCTGCGCCGGCACGACCTCCAGGTCAGGCTCGAAGGCCAGGGTGGTTACGCACGGCTGAACGGCATTGCCCTGACCCAGGACCGCCAGCACTACGATAACCACACGGCCATCGACCACGTGGTACCGAACTGCGACAGCGACGAAAACTACCGTTGCCTCGCGGCGGACCGCTCACACGCGATCTTCAACGGCCGCATTCATATCCACCCGGACGCCCAGCAGTCCCACGCGGATATGAACAACAAGAACCTGCTGCTGTCGACCAACGCCGAGATTGATACCAAGCCCGAGCTTGAGATCTACGCGGACGACGTCACCTGCGCCCATGGCGCCACCGTCGGCCAGCTGGACGAAGGCTCGCTGTTCTACCTGACCTCGCGCGGCATTGACCGCGACACGGCGGCAACCATGCTCAGCATGGCCTTCGTGCACGAGCTTGTGGGCCAGGTACCGCTGGAGGACATCCGCGAGGCGGTCAACACCCGCCTGACGGACTTCATCGAAGCCAGCTTCCGGAGGGCGGCTGAATGAATCTGGAGCAGGTGCGCGCGGATTTCCCGATCCTCGAGCAGGAGGTCAACGGCAAGCCACTGGTCTATCTGGACAACGCCGCCTCGGCCCAGAAACCGCAGGCGGTCATGGACGCCATGACCCAGTACTTCCGCGAGACGCACTCCAACGTGCACCGCGGCGCGCACAGCCTGGGTGATCGTGCCACGGCCCTGTTCGAGGGTGCCCGCGAGACGGTCCGCAGCCAGATCAACGCCGCCAGCGCCAACGAGATCATCTGGACGCGCGGCACCACCGAGGGCATCAACCTCGTGGCCAACGGGTTCTACCGCTCTCTTAAACAGGGGGACGAAATCCTGGTCTCGCGCATGGAGCACCACGCCAACATCGTGCCCTGGCAGATGCTGGCCGAGGCCACCGGCGCGAGCCTGAAGGTGATCGAGGTTACCCCCGAGGGCGAGCTGGACCAGCAGAGCTTCCGCGACCAGCTGAGTGAGCGCACGAAGGTCTTCGCCATCACGGCGGTGTCCAACGTGCTCGGCACCATCAATCCCACCCGGGAAATGGTGGCAGCCGCGAAGGAAGCCGGCGCCTACACCCTGGTCGACGGCGCCCAGGCCATACCGCATCTGGGCGCGGACGTTCAGGCTCTGGACTGCGACTTCTACGTCTTCTCCGGCCACAAGCTGTTCGGCCCCACCGGCATCGGTGTGCTCTATGGGCGGGAGAACCTGCTCAACGAGTGGCCTGTCTACCAGACCGGCGGCGAGATGATTCACCGGGTGAGCTTCGAGGGCACCAGTTTCCAGAAGACGCCCTACCGCTTCGAGGCCGGTACACCGGCCATCGCCGAAGCCATCGGCCTGGCCACCGCCATGCGCTACCTGGACGATCTGGGCCACGACGGCTTGCGTGAGGCCGAGGCCGCGCTGGGCCGGCGCGTGGACGAATGGGTTGCCGACTTCCCCGGCCTGACGCGCTATGGCCAGGCGGAAAATAAGGTCCCAGTGCTCTCGTTCTGGCTCGAAGGCCTGCATCCCAGCGACCTGGGCACCCTGCTCGACCAGCAGGGCATCGCTATCCGCACCGGTCATCACTGCTGCATGCCGCTGATGGAGCACTTCGGCATCGCGGGTACTGCCAGGGCCTCGTTCGCGTTTTATAATACGGTGGAAGAGGTGGACACTTTCTTCCAGGGCCTGCAGAGGATCCAGCGCCTGTTCACCGGCAAATAAACAGCAGGAGCAGCCATATGGCTGCGACCGGCGGTAATCGCGGCCATGGCCGCTCCTACGACTCCAGATTTATTGTAGGAGCAGCGACAGCTGCGATCAGTGCTGATCGCCGCGGCGCCCGCTCCCAAGGTTCGGGTTTCAGTAAGAGCAGCTACAGCTGCGAAACCCTGCAAACAGAGTTACCGTAGGCGCTTGCTAACAAGCGATTCCCACGGAAAAAATGCCCATCGGAATAAGGAGGGCAACATGACAGTGGAAACCGTAACGCCCCAGACCGGCGTCACCATGACCGATGCAGCCATCGAACACTGTCGTGAACAGCTGAAAAAGCGGCCGGAAATGGCCGGCATCCGCCTGGGTACGAAAAAATCCGGCTGCTCCGGGTTCAAGTACACCACGGATTTCGTGCGCGACCCCGGCGACGATGACACCGCGTTTCAGATGTCAGAGGACGTAACGGTCTACGTCAGCGCCAAGGACCTGACGATGGTCGGCGGCACTGAGATCGACTTCGTCACTCAGGGCATCAACAGCATGTTCGAATTCCGCAACCCCAACGCCACCGCCGAGTGCGGCTGTGGCGAAAGCTTTGCGGTGAACTGAGGCAACCGGAACAGACTATGCAGGATCGGGAAGTTGTCGTAACCCAACGGGATGTGGAAGCCCGGCTGGTGCCCTCCGGCACCGCCATCACCATCCCCGAGGGCACCTTTGTCACGCTCACACAGGCACTGGGCGGCAGCTTCTCCGTGGCCGTCAACGGCAACCTGGCGCGCCTTGACGGCAAGGACGCCGACGCCATCGGCAAACAGGTAGCCGAAAGCGAGTTCGAGACCCCCAGCGACGGCAGCATCAACGAGGACCAGGTCTGGGAAGCCCTTATGACCTGCTACGACCCGGAAATTCCCGTGAACGTCGTCGATCTGGGACTGATCTACGACTGCAAGGTCTGGAACGACAGCGAAGGTAACCACGCCTACATCCTGATGACCCTGACTGCGCCGGGCTGCGGCATGGGCCCTGTGATTGCCGATGACGTGAAGCGTAAGGTAGAGTCCGTTCCGAACGTGGACGATGTCGAGGTGGAACTCACCTTTAATCCACCCTGGAGCAGTGAGATGCTCACTGAAGAGGCCAAACTCGAACTCGGCCTGCTCTGATCCCCCACTGTAGGAGCGGCCACGGCCGCGAGACCCCGAACAGATCGCGGCTATAGCCGCTCCTACAGAAAACACAGAACACGTAGAGGCGGCCATGGCCGCGAAACCGAAACAGATTGCAGCTATAGCCGCTTCCACAGAAAACACAGAACACGTAGGAGCGGCCATGGCCGCGAAACCGAAACAAATCGTGGCTATAGCCGCTCCTACAGAAAACACAGAACATGTGGGAGCGGCCATGGCCGCGAACCCCAAAACAGATTGCAGCTATAGCTGCTCCTACTGATGAACAGGTTCCCATGACGACGGATACCAACTTCACCAACACCGAACTCGGCACCGACATCACAACCGATGATGTACGGGACGGCTTTGAGCTGCTGGACGACTGGGAAGAACGCTACGGCTACATCATTGACCTGGGCAAGAAGCTTCCCGCCTTCCCGGACGACGAGAGGCGCGAGGAGAACTACGTCCACGGCTGCCAGAGCCAGGTCTGGCTGATCCACTGGAAAGACCCGGAAAGTGGCCGGCTCTACCTGCTGATCGACAGCGACGCCATGATCGTGCGCGGTCTCGCCGCCATCATCATGATCGCCCTGAACGGCCGCACACCGGATGACCTTCTGGCGGTGGACATCGAGGGCCTGTTCGAGGAACTGGACCTGATGCGCCATATCTCGCCCACCCGGGGCAACGGCCTGCGCGCCATGGTCGAACAGATCCGCGCCACCGCCCAGCAGTACACCTGACCCGCCCCACCTATTCCCTGTAGGAGCAGCTATAGCTGCGATCTGTTTCGGGTTTCGCGGCCATGGCCGCTCCTACGGTTAGTGACGGCGCCGTTCTGGTTACCAGATCACCACACGATCCCCACGCTGAACATTGATCCGCCCACCTTCCACTGGCAGCTGACCACTGCTGAAGCGCGGTTGGACCTGCTGGATTTCCAGAGTCCGGCCAATGGGTCTCAGGGCCGGGTATTCCTGGGGCTGATCCAGATAGCGCTCAGCGCGCAGAATTTCCATGGTCTGGCCAGGGCGCAGCCCGGAATCCGCACCGGCGCTGATCCGTACGCGGCGACTGTCCACCCGCTCCACGGAGGCGATGAACGGCTGGCAGCCCAGATTCACCGCCACCTCGTCCGCCAGCTCAGAAACCCGCTCACCAATCCGTTTCCCGAATTCGGTCTCCGCGAACGCTGGCGTGCCGAAACCCACGTCGGCTTCCCGAGCGTGATCCCACTCGCCACGCACCGCCAGCCGGTCACTCATGACCATCACACCACTGAGCCCGTCATACACGAAGAGATCCACCGCCAGCCGGCGCTGCTGATTCGCGACGCCCAATCCGCGACCCAGCCAGGATGCGGCTGAGGTTCCCCAGGCGTCCGGGTTCTCAACGCCGATGTCGTGAACCACTCCGGAGATCACAAACTGCACCCCCATGGCACGGGTCAGCTCCGAGGCACGGGTCAGATGCCGGTCAACCGCCTGTACGGTCGGGGCGTTGACCGCCCGATCATAGAGCCGGCGGTCAAAGGCCTGATGCATCAGGATGGTTTCACGGGAACTCAGATCATCGTTGAGCATCCGCGGCAGGGCCCGGACAACGTTGCCCAGCCGCCCCAGCATCGCCCCATCGGAGTCCAGCAATGGGAAACGGGTGATGGCCACACTCTTGCGGAACCGGCTGGTATCACGCCCCGGGCAGGAGGACCCCTCCTGCAGCGAGGGCGCCCGCTGCAAACGCCGGAGGTTGGCGGCCGAGCGCTCACGGTTGTCCGTATCCCGGGGTACCAGCGCGACCGGGCGGGTCTCTTTCACTGCCTCACCCTGCCCGGCACTGCCCGGCCCGCCTAGTCTCGAAACCGCAGGCTGGGGGCGCAGCTGCTGTGGGAAGTGGACCTGCACGGGCTGCTTATCCGCGCCAGCGCTCTGTTGTTGGGCACCACTGGTACCCAGCGGCAAGGCCACGAGCGCCATGAGCAGCGCTCCCATCAATGTGATTCTCATGCCCCCTCCAGGAAATACAGTGGCTCAGGCGCGGGAGTCAGATCCCCGCAGGCCGATACCGGCTCCATTACCGGCGGACGGGCGCACCCCTTCGCCCCTGCGGTCTCGGTCAGGCACTGTGCCAGCCGGCCGCTCAACCGAACCCCATGGAACGACTCAAAACGCCCCGACTCAGGCCGGACCCGACCGAGCAGACGGGCCTCGGCCATCACCTGCGAGACCATCTGTTCCCGTTTCCCCTGGGTCAGCGCCGGCAAGGCATTGCCTCCCCCGGCCAGCCTTGCCTCGGCCCATGCCGTTTCCAGTTCCGCCCTCACCCGGTGTTCCAGTCGGCTTCTCGCCTGCTGCTCGGTCTCACACAGACGCTGGCGCCAGTAGTCCTCAACCTCACCGAACTCAGCCGTGGGCTCATCCAGTTCCCCCCGGGCCAGCAGCAACCAGGCCTCCTCCGGGGCACCGAAAGGCGTATCCATCCAGGGCAGACTGGAACAGCCTGCCGCCAGCAGTGCCGCCACCATGGCAAGGGTCAGTTGCACAATCTTCACGCTTTGCCGGAGCTCCCCTCAGGTTTGCCGTCAGTAGATGCATGCAAATACCGGACCAGAAAGAACACCTTCCATACTCCGACAGTACAGCATCTGATCACTCTGCAAGTGCCTGTAAAAAGTCGTTTCCGCACGTAGCAAAACATGGCCTTTCCCCGTGCTTTGACTACGCTGCCAGTGTTCACCGGATTAAATCCACGTCACTGAGAGGGAATCACCCCATGACCACAAGCTCCTCCCGAGCCCGGACCCGCCTCGCCATGGCGGTTGCGTTCACTACGGCAGCTGCGAGCACCCAGGCCGCGCCACCCCAGTTCAACGACGTCCGAGCCTTCGGCATGGGCGGCACCGGCGTCGCTGCAGCACGCCCGAGCGGTGCCGCGCTGTTCAACCCATCGCTGCTGGCGGCCGATCACAGCGGCTGGAACGATGGGTTCTCAGTCACCCTGCCTTCCGTGAATGCTCGGTATGCGGAGAACGAGGATGTGGTGGATGAAGTCGACCGGATCCAGGATACGATTGAAGATCTGGAAACCACCCTTAACAGTCTTAACACGAACACTGCGACCCAATCGGATATCGATGCAGTTCAGAACCAGGCCGGCGAACTGGCCAGCCAACTGCGCGGTATCGATAACGAATTCGTCCGGGGAGATGTGGGCCTTGGCACCTTGTTCGCTTTGCCCTCACCCACGCTGGGAGTAAGCCTACACGCCAACGCCCAGCTTCGCGCCACCGTGGAAAGCCGAATTGACCCGCAAGACCTTGAGGCATTGGACGAAGTAGCAAATCTCAACAACCCTCAAGATGCTAATGACATTGAGAACGCTCTCGGCTCACTTTATGAGTCCGGCGAAATCAACCCGAAATCCGATGGCCGCGTCCTCGCCTCAGCCGTCGGCGAAATCGGTCTCACCCTTGCCCGTTCCTTCGAGATCCAGGGGCAGAGCGTGAACTTCGGCGTCACCCCCAAACTCGTTCAGATGCGCACCTTCGACTACGCCCAGGGCGTGGATGATTTTGACGAAGACGACTTCGACGCCTCCGAATACGAAACCGAAGACACCCACATCAACGTGGACATCGGCGCCAGCGCCGATCTTGGAAGCAGTGACCAATGGCGGGTCGGTGCCTCCGTCCGCAACCTGATCCCGCAAACCCTGAAAACGGTTGAGGACAACGACAGCCCTGTTCCGGGCCGATACGATCGTGAGGAAATGAAACTCGATCCGCTCGTCACCGTCGGCGTGGCCCACACCAGCGGCTGGCACACCCTGACCGCGGACCTGGACCTGACCAAGAACGAAGGCATCGGCCCGGCCGCCGACCAGCAGTGGCTCGCCGTGGGTGGTGAATTCAACGTCTACGACTGGATCAACGTGCGCGCTGGCGCCCGCCAGAACCTCGCCAGCGATACCGGGGAGGATGGCATCGAGGAGGAAACCCAGTACACCGCCGGCTTTGCCCTGTCCCCCTGGGCCCTGCGCATCGAGGCCGGCGCGCTGTTCAGCAGCGAGGAAGTAGGCGGCGCCGTGGAGCTGGGCATGTCCTTCTGACCACCCCCTCGTAGGAGCGGCCATGGCCGCGATTCACTGATCGCAGCTATAGCTGCTCCTACAACCAAAAAACCCATCCTCCCCCGTAGGAGCGGCCACGGCCGCGATTCCCTGATCGCAGCTATAGCTGCTCCTACAACCAAAAGCCCATCCTCCCCCGTAGGAGCGGCCACGGCCGCGACCTGCTTCTATCGCAGCCCTGGCTGCTCCTACAGGCACTGGGCGGTGGCTGGTATCATGCCCCAATGCATACCAACACCTTCGAATGCCGCGCCGGCTGCGGCGCCTGCTGTATCGCGCCCTCCATCTCGTCGCCCATCCCTGGCATGCCCAACGGCAAGCCCGCCGGCACGCCCTGTGTGCAACTCGATGAGAATTACCACTGCAGACTTTTCGGTGACCCCAGCCGCCCCGCCGTGTGTGAAGCTTTCCAGGCCGAACACAGCGTGTGCGGAAACAGCCGGGAAGAGGCCCTGATGATCCTGAAAGAAATGGAAGGCTGACCCCCGTAGGAGAGCGGCCACGGCCGCGATTCACTGATCGCAGCTATAGCTGCTCCTACAACCAAACACCCATCCTCCTCCGTAGGAACGGCCACGGCCGCGACCTTTTCCTGTCGCAGCCATGGCTGCTCCTACAAATCCAGGCTCACCCGTGAGAGCGGCCGCGGCCGCGACCTTTTCCTATCGCAGCCATGGCTGCTCCTACAAATCCAGGCTCACCCGTGAGAGCGGCCGCGGCCGCGACCTTTCCTGTCGCAGCCATGGCTGCTCCTACTAATCCAGGCTCACCCGTGGGAGCGGCCATGGCCGCGATCATCCCCCATCACAACCAACAAGCATCCCAAAGTGGATAATCCTCAATCCGCTCGACCAGCCCCGCCCGCAGGGGGTTGGCCACAACATAGCGCGCCACTGCCCGCAAATCCTCGTACCGGCGCAACGCCCTGTCATGGAACCCTGGCTGCCATATACGGGCTTCGGCCAGTTCCGGACGAAGATTTCTGAGGCGCAGCGTAGCTCTGGCCTTTACCTTGCCCACTGCCCGTTCAAGTGACGCGCCGTCGCGCAGCTGCATCAGCCAATGGATATGGTCGGGCATCACCACAAAACACCAGGTCTCCGCAAGGTCTTCCGCCTCACGAAGCCCTCCAACAACGGCTCGGCCGGATTCGAATTCCCTGAATACGGTGTGCCGGTTCCAGCAGTTTGCAGTAACGAGATAGATGCGGCCCGGCTCGCTGACCCGGCCTCGACGCAGGCGATGGCCTGCAGGTTGGGTGGCCCGTTCCATGGGCGGTCTCCTTCCCTGGTTGTAGACGCGTTCCGGCCGGAATGATCCCACGCGGCCTACCGCAACGGAACCCCCACCATCCCTGTAGGAGCGGCTATAGCCGCGACTCCTGTCCTATCGCAGTGATGGCATGGCCTGTTTCTGTCGCAGCCATGGCTGCTCCTACAAATCCAGGCTCACCCGAAGGAGCGGCCACGGCCGCGACCTTTTCCTGTCGCAGCCATGGCTGCTCCTACAGGGGGATAGGTAGCAGGTTTTGTTAGAGCGGCCATGGCTGCTCCTACAGGGGGAGGGGGAGCGGGGTTCTGTGGGAGCGGCCATGGCCGCGATAGGGGGCGTTTCATTCGTGGACGGGGGCTTTTCAGAATTGAAGAATCCGTGCCCATCCCTTATCGCTCGCGCCCCTTTAAGACCCTGTTTTAAAAAGACCCTTTCCATCCGATCACAACATGGCACAGAGCATGCTGCTGTCTCTTCACAACAACGCCACAACAAGGACACTGCACCATGAGCCACCGAATCAAAGTGATCATTCCCATCCCGGTGGATGCCGCCGGCGTGGCCGCGCGCCAGGCCCAGCTGCCGGACGGTCTGCTGCCTCCGGACTACGAGGTCGTGTTTGAGGCGGTCAAGGCCGGCGCGGCCCTGGGCGACAGCTTCCACGATGCCCTGCTGATGGACGTGAGCGTGGTCGAGGCCGCGCTGACTGCCGAGAAGGAAGGCTACAGCGCCGTCTGCATCGACACCATGAGCGACTCCGGCATCAACGCCCTGCGCTCGTGCCTCAACATCCCGGTTGTGGCCCCCGGCGCCTCCAGCTTCTACATGGCTGCCAACCTGGGCAAGAAGTTCGGCATTGTCACCATGTGGGACGAATGGTTCCCGCTCTACGACAAGACCCTGACCGAATACCGCATGTGGGACCGTCTGGCGTGCATGCGCTCGATCAAGACACGCCCGGACCTGTCGGAACTGCTCGCCGGCAAGGAAGAAGTGGTGTTCAATAAGCTTCTGGAGGAATCCCAGAAGGCGATCACCGAAGACGGCGCCGACACCATCATTCTGGGCTCGACCACCATGCACCAGTCCCACGCCTTCCTGGCCGAGCGACTCCCGGTGCCGGTGGTCAACCCGGGCCAGGTCACGTTCAAGACCTGCCAGATGATGCTGGAACTGGGGCTGACCCACAGCAAGAAGGCCTATCCCGCGCCGGAGAAGCCCAATTTCGAGGTCTACCACCAGATCGTGAAAGGCGGCTGAGACTGTCCGAGGCCACCAACAACACCAGAGAGGATAACCCCAATGACCAAGCTCACACGCGACCAGCTCATCGAAAAGGCGACCATGGATTACTTCGCCAACGTCGACAGGAAGAACATGGATGGCGTGCTCGCCAACTTCCACGACAACGCCACGCTCACCGTGCCCACGGACCCGATCGTCCACGAAGGCCGGGATGACGGCATCCGCCAGATGTTCCAGACCCTGTTCGACTCCTACACCGAGATCTGGCACGGCGACTTCGAGTGCACGGCGGATGAAGCCACCCAGAGCATCGCCGCCCGCTTCAACGTCTACCTGAAAACCGAAGACGGCGGCGAGATCAAACTCACCAACTGCAATTTCTGGTACGTCGAGGACGGCAAGTTCTCCCGGGTCTTTGTGTTCATGAGCGGCCCCAACGTTCTCAAGTAAGCCAGCATCAACTCGCGCACCACCCTGCCTCCGATACAGCGATGCGAGCGCTGTCCTTGCGCCGACCTCCGGGTCGGCGCCTTTTTTTCAGCTGTGAAAGACGCACCCTTTCACAATGGATCACCCCCACCTCCCAAACCCCAAACCACAACCATAAACACATGTTTTTAAAAGCCTATCCGGGTTGGCCTGCGGTTTGCTACACCTCCTTGAACCACACAAAGGGGTCCACCATGAGCACCAATAACAATTCCCACGCCTACCCGAACCTGTTCACGCCGCTGACCATCGGCAACGTCACCATCCGTAACCGGCTGATGCAGACCGCCCATGCCAAGGGCTTCCATGCCGGCGATGGACTGACCAACAACCGCGACATCTATTACCAGGCCGAGCGCGCCAAGGGCGGCATTGGCCTGATCGTCACCGGCGCGCGCCACGTCCACCCCAACTCCACCGGCCCGCACCGGACCATGGCCCGCGGCAACCTCAGGGCCATTGTCGAGCGCGACGCCCAGATGACCCAGGCGGTGCACGAGTTCGGCGGCCGGATCGTGGCCCAGCTCATCCACTTCGGCCCTCAGGGGCGCAGTGGCTCCCAGGACGACTACCGCGTGGTCTGGGGCCCCTCCACCATGAAATCCCCCGCCTACAACGAGTGGGCCCGGGAGATGACCAAGGCCGAGATGGACGAAGTCTCCGAGGCCTTTGCCCACACGGCGGTACAGTCCAAGGAATCCGGCTTTGACGGCGTGGAGCTGCACTATTCGCACGGTTACCTCCACCAGCAGTTCCTGTCCTACGTCTACAACAAGCGCACCGACGAGTACGGCGGCAGCCGTGAGAACATCGTGCGCTTCCCGATCGAGACCATCGATCGGGTGCGCGAGGCCGTGGGGCCGGACTTCATGGTCGGCATCCGCGTTTCCATGGACGAGTGCACCGCTGG
Source organism: uncultured Halovibrio sp. (assembly GCF_913056445.1). Lineage (NCBI taxonomy): Bacteria > Pseudomonadati > Pseudomonadota > Gammaproteobacteria > Oceanospirillales > Halomonadaceae > Halovibrio > uncultured Halovibrio sp. The sequence goes on along the minus strand of NZ_CAJXMA010000017.1, from coordinate 1,533 downwards.
CGGCATGCAGGCCGATGAGGCCATCGAGATGACCAAGCTGCTGGTCGCCACCGGCAAGGTCGACTACGTCAGCGCCACCGCCGGCACCTACGCCGCCCACGCCGACCAGATCCCGCCCGGGGACTACGCCGAGAACTGGCTGGTCAAGGATGGCGCCCGCATGCGCAAGGCCATCCAGTCGGTCAACCCGAACGTGCCCATGTTCATCGTCGGCCACATCGTGGATGCGCACAGCGCCGAGGAACTGGTCGCCAGCGGCGCCACGGACATGGTCGCCATGACCCGCACCCAGATCGCCGACCCGGCCTTCGCCAACAAGCTCCAGCAAGGCCGTGAGGACGAGATCAACCACTGCATCCGCTGCAACCAGGGCTGTATTGCGCGGCTGATGATGGGCAATGCCATCTCCTGTGTGGTGAACCCCGCCGCCGGGCGTGAGCAGGCCTTTGGGGCGCACACGCTGCAGCCCGCCCGGAAACCGGCGAACTGGCTTGTTGTCGGGGGCGGCCCTGCCGGCATGAAAGCCGCGTTGACGCTGCAGCAGCGCGGTCACGAGGTGACCCTCATCGAACGTGCCGGCAAGCTGGGCGGGCAGGTGAACTACGCCGCCCAGCTGCCACGGCGCGACAAGTTCGGCTTCATCCCGCGCGACCTGGAACGCCAGCTGCGCAAGGCCGGCGTCGATATCCAGCTCAACACCAGCTGGAGCGCCGACGAGATCGAAGCGTTCGGGGCGGACGGCGTCATCATCGCCACCGGCTCGGTACCGCTGAAAACCGGCTTCACCTCCACCCGCCCCGCCGTGGACGAAGTCCCGGGCACCAACCAGGCCAACGTGCTCAGCGTGATGGACATCCTGGACAACCCCGGCTCCGTGGGTAAAAACGTCGTGCTGTTCGACGAGGATGGCGGCCGTTACGCCCTGGGCGCGGCGGAATTCCTGCTGGACCGGGGCCACAACGTGCACCTGATCAGCCGGTTCAACGCCCTGGCCCCCAACCTGGCCGTAACACTGGACCTGCCGGTGAACTACCAGCACGTCTTCCGCAAGGGGCTGGAGTACACCATCAATGCCTGGGTCCGCTGGATCGACGGCGGCAGGACGCAGCTGTTCAACCTGTTCACCGACCAGGACACCCAGGTGCTGGAGGCCGACACCTTCGTCATGGCCTGCGGTCACCGTTCGGACAACGCCCTTTACGGGGCGCTCCAGGGGCGCATCGAGAACCTGCACTGCGTCGGTGATGCCCAGCTCCCCCGTCCCCTCCAGGACGTGATCTACGAGGGCATGCTTGCCGGCCGGGAACTGCTGGACAGCCCGGACCGGTTCATCGAGCACGGCGCGCTGGAGGGCTTTGACGAGAGCTGGCGCAAGGAGCTTCTGTGAGCCCCGCTCACCGTGCCCTGATCCTGCTCATGGCGGCGCTGCCCCCGGCAATCTGGGGCAGCACCTACCTGGTGACCACCGAGCTGCTGCCCCCGGACAAGCCGCTGATGGCGGCCGTGCTGCGGATACTGCCGGTGGGGCTGGTC
>NZ_CAJXMA010000016.1:0-47508 GCF_913056445.1 uncultured Halovibrio sp. | reverse complement strand
ACCCATCAAAGAGGTAGTACCTTGGGTAACCGACTTTTCCATCTTTACGATCGAACCGTTCTGTCCCATCCAGTGCTTACCCTGCTCCTGGTGCTCATCGCCGCCGTGATAGCCGGATTGCGCCTGGACCAGTTCCGGCTCGATGCGTCACCGGACACCCTGGTCATGGAGGGCGATGAGTCCTTCGAGTATTACCAGCAGACCTATCAGCGGTTTGAGACCACGGATGACTTCCTGGTAGTCAGCTACCAGCCGGAAGGCGAGCTGTTCAGCGACGACGCGCTCAACCGGCTGGAGCAACTGCGCGACGATCTGATGGCCGTTGAGGGCATTGATGAGAGCAACAGCATCCTCAACGTGCCGCTGCTGCACAGCCCGGACATGACGCTCATGACCGTGAGCAAGCACATGAAGACCCTGGACGGGGATGATGTGCCGCTGGATACCGCCCGCAAGGCATTGATGGAGAACCCGCTCTACCAGAACATGCTGGTCAGCGAGGACGGTACCACCACCGCCATCCAGTTGCTGCTGCCCACGGACGAACGCTATTACGAGCTGCGCGACCGGCGCGACGCCCTCCAGCAGAAGGAAGGCGACCAGGGGCTCTCTGAAGCCGAGGAAAGCGAGCTTTCACAGGTGCTGGCCGACTATCGCCAGCGCAAGGAAGCCCTGAACGCCCAGCAGGACCGGATCATCCGGGACGTGCGCGACGTCCTTGCCAATTACGGGGATCAGGCCCGCATCCACCTGGGCGGCGTGCCCATGATCGTGGCCGACATGATGGCTTTCGTTGAGAGCGATCTGGTGACCTTCGGTCTCGGCGTCCTGGCTTTCATCATCCTGATGCTGGGCATCATCTTCCGCCAGCCGCGCTGGGTGCTGCTGCCGCTGCTGTGCTGCGCTCTTACCGTATGGCTCACCCTGGGCTACCTGGGCTGGACGCACTGGCCGGTGACCGTTATCTCTTCGAATTTTGTGTCGCTGCTGCTGATCATCACCATGTCGCTGACGATCCACCTGATCGTGCGCCATCGTGAGTACCAGCAGGTGCAGCCTGACGCCAACCGCTACCAGCTGGTAGCCGAAACCGTCAGCGCCATGGGCCGGCCCTGCTTCTACATGGTGATCACCACCGTCGTTGCGTTCGGTTCCCTGATTTTCAGTTCAATCCGGCCGGTGATCGACTTCGGGCTTATGATGACCGTGGGCATCCTGATCGGCTATGCCGTGGTCTTTCTGGTCCTGCCGGCGGTGCTCATGCTGCTGCCGCGCGCTGCCCAGCCCGGAGGTGCGCTGCACCGCACACCGGTCACGGAGTACCTGGCCCGGGTTACCGATAACTACCGAGGCACAATTCTGGCCTTCAGTGCCGCATTGGCAGTGGTCTGTGCCGTGGGTGTGTCCTGGCTGTCGGTGGAGAACCGTTTCATCGACTACTTCAAGTCGGATACCGAGATCCACCAGGGAATGGTCGTGATCGACCAGAAACTCGGCGGCACCACGCCACTGGATGTGATCATCAGTCTTGAGCAGAATGACGGCGCGCCCATCGAGGACTGCGATCCCTTCGTGGACCCTGAGTGTGAGCCGCGGGAGCAGATTGACAGTTTCTTCAGCACCGATGGCGCTGAGCTGGTCAAGACCATTCATGATTTCCTGGACGAGCAGCCCCAGACGGGCAAGGTGATCTCCCTGGCCACCACCATCCGGCTGGCGGAGCGCGTCAATCAGGGCAAGCTGAACCCGCTGCAGCTGGGGCTGATGGGCCGCGCCTTCCCCGAGGACCTGCAGGGACTGCTGCTGGATCCCTACGTCAACGAGGAAACCGGCGAGGCCCGCTTCAGCATCCGCCTGATCGAATCCTCACCGGAGCTGAACCGGGACGCCCTGTTCGAGCGCATCCGCTCACACCTGACCGGCGAGATCGGCCTCGAGGACGAACAGGTCAATCTCACCGGCATGGCGGTCCTTTACAATAATATGCTGCAGAGCCTGTTCAGCTCCCAGATCAAGACACTGGGCGCCGTGTTCCTGGCCATCATGGCCATGTTCCTGGTCCTGTTCCGATCACTGCGCGTGGCGGTGGTGGCGATTGTGCCCAACCTTCTGGCCGCGGGCACGGTCCTGGGCATCATGGGGCTGATGGGCATTCCGCTGGACATGATGACCATTACGGTCGCCGCAATAACGGTGGGCATTGCCGTGGACGACACCATTCACTACATCTACCGCTTCCGCGAGGAGATCCGTCGTGATGGCGACTACCAGGCCGCCATGCACCGCAGTCACCAGACCATCGGCCGCGCCATGCTCTACACCTCGCTGACCATCATTGTCGGCTTCTCGATCCTGGCCCTGTCGAACTTCATCCCGACCATCTACTTCGGGGTCTTCACAGGCCTTGCCATGGCGATCGCCCTGCTCGGCGCACTGACGCTGCTGCCAAGGCTGCTGCTGATGGTGAAACCCTTCGGACCGGATCAGGGAGCAGCAACGGAGAACGGATGATGACCCTTCTGACGACCCTGGTGCTACTGATCATGGTGGGCCTGAGTGGCTGGACGCTGTACTGTCTCCGACAGCAGCGCCGCCGCGTGGAACATGCACTGGCACGGGTGGCGGACCCGGAGCTGCCACCGCCGGAGATGCTGATGACCGTACGCGTGCTCAACCCGATTGAGGTGGCCCGCAGGGAGTCGGCCGGCGCTCGCCTGGTGGGTGACTACATGCCCGAGACCGTCCGCCGCATCGTGTTCCGCCAGCTCACTTCGGAGCTTGATGAAGCCCTCTCGGAACGGGGCATCGAGTCCGAAATCAGCGTTGAATACAGGTGATCGCCATGATGATGCTTCTCAACCTACTGCTTGGCGCCACCGCGCTGACCCTGTCAGGTCTGGCCGTGCGCGAGCTCCATCACCAGGAACAGCTGATCCAGCGCCTGGAACAGTACGCCGCCCACGAGCGACGCCCCAAACAGGGTCGCGTCATTCACAGCAATTACGAAGAGCCGATCACGCCGGCCTTTGAGACACTGCCAAGGCGGATCATCGACCAGCTGACCCGGCGGCGCTGACCCTCCCGACATAGTGCTACTGCCACTCTTTCGCACACATTTGTCCGTTGCGAATATTTATTATTTAGTTTAACGTTCCGCCCCATTACCAATTCGTTATGGGGTGACCACATGAATGTCCGCCAGGGACCAAGCCTGCTTTCGATCAGCATTGCCCTACTAAGCACCGTTCCGGGCGCCGTTATTGCCCAGGAGGGAACGGCCAGCCAGAGAACCTTTTCCGCGCCAACACTGGAAGTCCAAGCCAGCGCCGATGCCTCGGAAGAGGGGCTGAGCCCCGCCTTTGCGGGAGGACAGGTGGCCGAGGGAGGCCGCGTTGGGCTGCTCGGCAATCAGGACGTAATGGAAACGCCCTACAACTTCACCAACTACACCGAACTCCTGATCGAGGACCAACAGGCGGCCAGTGTCGGAGACGTGCTGCTTAATGATCCGGCCGTACGTGTCGCCCGGGGTTTCGGGAACTTCCAGCAGGTCTACCTGGTGCGCGGTCTGCCCGTTTTCTCGGACGACATGACCTACAACGGCCTTTACGGCCTCCTGCCCCGGCAGTACCTGGCGTCCGAGTTCATCCAGCGGGTGCAGGTTTTCCGTGGTGCCAACACCTTCCTCAAGGGGGCAGCGCCGGGCGGCAGTGGCCTCGGTGGCGCCGTGAATGTGGTGCCCAAACGTGCCCCGAATCATCCCCTCACCCAGGTGACAACGGGTGTCCAGAGCGGCGGGCAGGCCTACGCGGCGGCGGATGTGGCGCGACGCTCCGAGGACGGGCGCTACGGGGTACGGGTCAATGCGGCCCGCCGTGACGGTGATACGGCCGTGGACGGCGAATCCCGCGAACTCTCCATGACCCACATCGGGCTCGACTACCAGGGCGATGACCTGCGGCTGTCTGCAGACCTTGGATATCAGGATCACCTGATGGACGCCAGCCAGCCGAATATCACGATCAAAGATGGACTGGCTATCCCGGATGCGCCAGACGCCTCCGAGAGCATCGGCCAGCCCTGGACCTACTCGGAATCAGAGGATGTGTTCGGGACGGTTCGGGGCGAATACGACTTCAACGAGGCAATAAACGGCTGGCTGGCTTTCGGTCTGCGCCAGGGCGAGGAAGAAGCCAGTTTCGCCAACCCTAAGGTGGATAACCCCAACGGTGACTATAAAGCCAACCTTTTCGACAATACCCGCGAAGACACCGTGAAAACTGGCGAAATGGGGCTCCGAACAAACTTCAAAACCGGCAGTATCGGCCACGAAGTTACCCTGGTGGGCTCAGTACATGATTTCGAATCGAAGAATGCCTATGCAGGAGTCCAAGATGGCGTTAGCAGCAACATCTACGCGCCCACCAGCGAACCTAAGCCTGCCTACAATTACTCAGGCGGTGAGCTTGGAAACCCTGGGCTCACAATAAAAAAACACCTAGAAAGTATTGCGCTTGCCGATCAGCTTTCACTGATGGATGAGCGTCTGCTGATCACTTTGGGCGCCAGGCACCAACGGATCGAAAACTACAGCTATGACTACAACACCGGAGCAGAAAACACCGAGTACGACGACAGCTTCATTACACCCACTCTCGGTGTGCTCTATAAGTTGAGCCAAACCATTTCAACCTACGCAAACTACATTGAGGGCGTAGACACAGAAAACGCGCCATCGTTTGTTGGAAATCAAGCTGTCGCAAACCCGGGCGAAGCCCTTGAACCCTACACCACCAACCAGAGTGAGCTAGGCATCAAGTACGAGAGCAACTCTTTGGGCGGGAACGTCTCCATCTACCGCAGCGAAAAACCGACGGCCGGATTGGACAATAACAGTATTTACCGCGTCCTTTACGACCAAAGCAATACAGGCCTGGAACTCAGCGGTTATGGCAAGGCCACCCAGAACCTCACCCTCCTGGGCGGCGTCAGTTTTCTGGATGCTGATGCGGATGGCAACGAAGCCATCGGCTCTCCGGACACCCAGGCCAACCTCAACCTGAAGTACGACGTCCCCGCCCTGCCCGACCTGGCGCTCGATAGCCGCCTTATCTACACCAGCTCACAGTATGCGGATTCCAACAACCAGCAGAAGGTGCCCTCCTGGACCCGGCTCGATATTGGTGCCCGCTACCTTGTCCCCATGGGGGATGACCGTTTGCTGACAGTGCGGGCCCGGGTCGAGAACGTGGCGGATCATGATTACTGGGCCTCCGCAGGCGGGTATCCGGGCCAGGGTTACCTGACTGTAGGTGCTCCGCGTACCTTCATGCTGTCAGCCACCGTCGACTTCTAGGAGACCCGGTTCCCAATGCAGCAACGAACCATCCGTGTCTGGTCAGGCATCCATAAATGGACCAGCCTGATCTGCACCGCCTTCATCCTGATGCTCTGCATCACCGGGCTGCCGTTGATCTTTCACGACGAGATCGACGAGGCGCTGGATACCCAGCAGTGGCAACCGGCGAACCCCAATGGCGAGTTGCTGCCACTTGACCGGATCCTGTCGATCGCGCTGGAGAGCCAACCGGGCGGCACCCCGCTGTTCATGAGCTTCGACAAGGAGCGGCCAGTGGTCAACGTCACTACTGGCCCCAGCCCCGGTGCAGCCGCCGGGGATATGCACTTCGCCTCCTATGACCGGACCAGCGGCGAGACTGTCCCGGCTCACGAAAACGGCGTCATGGATTTCATCCTGCAACTGCATACCGACATGTTCCTGGGACTGCCCGGCATGCTCTTCCTGGGTGCGATGGGCGTCCTGCTGTTCCTGGCCATCGTTTCAGGGGTAGTGCTCTATGCGCCGTTCATGCGGAAACTGGATTTCGGCACCGTCCGAAAGAGCAAAACGCGCCGCATCAAATGGCTGGACTACCATAATCTGCTGGGGGTGATCACTATCGCCTGGCTGGCCGTCGTGACCCTGACCGGGGTGGTCAATACCCTGTCAACGCCGATACTGGATACCTGGCGGGAGCAGTCGCTTGCGGACCTGGCGCAGGGCTACGACGACCAGAGCGTGCCGGACCCGGGGGAGATGGCCTCTCTGGACTCAGCAGTAAACGAGGCCGTTAAGGCCGCGCCGGATAAAACGCTGCAGTTCGTGGCCTTCCCGGGCGGCATGTGGTCCACGGACTTCCATTACGCGGTCTTTCTGCACGGCAACACCTCCCTGACCCAGCACCTGATCACGCCGGCGCTGATCAGTGCCCGCACAGGTGAGTTCACCGCCATGCGGGAAATGCCCTGGTACGTGAAGACCCTGGCCCTGTCCGGCCCCCTGCATTTCGGTGATTACGGCGGGCTGCCGCTGAAGATCCTGTGGGCGGTACTCGATGTACTCACCATCGTGGTGCTAGGCAGCGGGCTCTATCTCTGGGCCTCCCGCCGGCGCCCCGTTACCAGCGAGATCCGCGACTCCCGGGAAGCGAACTCCCCCTCTCTTACGGCAACCTCATGAGCCATAAGAACACGACCCGCAATCACCGATCACTCTGGAGGATCTTTGCAGCTCCCATCTGGATCGCGCTGGCGAGCCTCATCGGGCTGGCATCAGCGCTGATGGGTGAAGGCATCTGGAACCTTCTCTCCTGGGTCGGATTGGGTGTACCGGCGCTCGTAACCGCCTACACCCTGCACTACAGAGCCCGTTGACTCCCTTGGCCGCCGGTCCGCTCAGGTGTCCTTTCGGGCGACAATGGAGCCGATTATTACCAGCAAAGCGGCCGCCGGCAGTTCCCAGCTGGGGGCTGCAACCCCCGCCACCACCAAAAAGAATGCCGCCAGAACCGGGACGCCGTAGGCCAGACTGCCCACCAGTCCTGTGGGTCCGTTGCGGATGGCGACATCCCAGGCAACCATGGCAACGCCGTAGGGTCCCAACCCCAGGGCCGCGCCCGCGGCAATGCCGCTGTAGGGAAGGGAAACAACTTCAGGCTCAAACACAACCCCCATCGCGGCAGCCACGATGGCCGCGATCAGAAAGATCGTAGGCATGAACGGAGTTAGCGTCACGGGTGTTTTCTGGCACAGCCAGGAGTAAAGCGCCCAACAGCAACCGGCGATCAATGCGAACGCATACCCGGCCATATTGCCGGAAAGCCCGCCACTCAGGGCATCCGGCGCCAGAAGCAGTGCGGCGCCGCCAAAGGCAATGGCTGCTCCTCCCAGCACCGGCCCCGACAGCCGGCCATGGGTGAACCACTGGCTGATCAGAACGAACATCACCGGCCAGGTGTAGGTGATCAATGCCCCTTCCGCCGTCGGCGCCATTCCCAGCCCGACCAGATAGGAACCAACAGCACCCAGCACCAGAAGCGGGATGACCCCATAGATGATCGCTTCAAAGCCGGGCGGGATTTCCGCTTTGGAATTTTTCCCCAGGCTGAGAGGAAGTGCAGCCAGCGACCCCGCGAGCAGCGCAATCGTGGTCAGCCGCAGGGGTGGAATGGTCGTCGCCAGATCAATCAACAGCGGCGCTGACGCCCAGAGCACAACAGCGAACAGACCCGCAAGCGGGCCGACGGGCAACGGCATTCTCTGAGTGCTCAATACCTGCATGAACTACCTCCTTGACCTCTCACAACCTTTCAGTGACAGGAGCACTCTATGGCCAGCATAATGATCACAAAAACAATTTTATTTGAATTAATCCATCAAGGTTTGTGATATATGAGAGCACCCGTACTGGACCTCAACCTCCTGCAGACATTCCTGGCCGTGGCCGACACCGGAACGGTGACGGCCGCTGCCGAACGGCTCAGCTATACCCAGTCAACGGTGAGCATGCAGCTCCACCGGCTTGAGTCCATGCTCGACGTGACACTGCATGAGAAAGAGGGGCGGGGGATCCGTTTCACGCCCGAGGGAGAAAGGCTTCTTGGCCATGCAAGGCGGCTTCTGACCCTCAACAACGAGGCGCTGAACGATATGAAGGCGCGCACGGTCACCGGGAGTCTCACCCTGGGTATTCCCGAGGACTACGCGTTTCTGCTCACGCCCGCACTGGCCTATTTCCATCAGATGTACCCCGCCATGCAGCTGAAGGTGATCTGTGGCGCCAGTACCGATCTGGCCAGACAGGTACAGGCCTCGGAGCTGGACCTCGCGGTGGTCACCCGCCAGACCCACTCACCGGGCGGCGAAGTAATCCGCCGGGATCCCCTGGTCTGGGCTGTGGGTGCCAACCAGCAACCGTCGCTGGTGGACCCCCTGCCCCTGGCCCTGTACAGCCCCGGCGCAGACGTTTTCCGGGAGGTAGCCGAATACGCTCTGGGCTCTGCAGGTCGGCACTGGCGCCTTGCCTACTCAAGCCAGTCCATGACGGGGTTGATGCCCGTCGTCGTGGCAGGGCTTGCCGTGGTACTCATTACCCGTGACATGCTCAATCCACAACTCAGGGCCCTGGACGAGAAAAGCGGCCTCCCCGCGCTTCCCTCCGTGGAGATCACCCTGCATCGCGCCCCAGGCCGGCCATCGGAGCCCGCAAGGCAGCTGGCTGAGCTGATACGCGAACACGTGGGTTCCGACAAGCAGTAGCGACTCCCCAGGCTCCGATCTGTCAGCTCACCTGGCAGAGTTCAGGAGTGGTGTCGCACCATTCAGCGGGCTTCGAGGCCTTTTTGGCTTCCGCGGCCCTATGGACAACCTCTTCTGTATCCATCACTGACTCTGGAGACACACGGATAACACCCGCCGCCAGCGTCGCCAGGGGCCAATTACAGACACGTCCTCCTCTGTCCTCTGCCCTGACGAAGCCTCTGAACCTGTCTTCATCCCGGTACACAGAACGGCTCTCAGCATTGAAGGTGTCCATCACGGCCGTACTGCTGCAGACCGTATGATCGATATCGTCACAGAAGACGATGAAATCGTCCCCGCCGAGATGGCCAACCATATCGCCTTCCTTCCCGAAATACTGCTGTAGAAGCCTCCCGAGCAGGACGATCAGGCGGTCGCCTGTTCTGAAGCCCAGATGGTCATTGAGGGGTTTGAAGGCGTTGATATCAAAGTAGATCATCAGAAACGGGGCACCCTCTGCGAGGCGGGACCCGATCTCCTCGTGGATCGGGACATTGCCAGGCAGCAGGGTCAGCGGATTGGCGTAACGGGCTTTCTCGATACGCTGTTCCGTCATGCGCCTGAGCAATGCCCGGGTTGCTCCCATGCCCTCGTAGAACCCGTCACGCGTTACCAGGAAATGCTGGCGCAGGTAGTCATCCTCATCCTCGGTCAGGCGCCGGCTCAGCTCCTCCAGTGGCTGGTCGTGCTCAAAGAGCAGCGCATCGGATTTCATCATCTGCTTAACGGGTTTCTTCTCGTTCAGCGACCGACCAAACGTTGACCCAAACGCCTCAAGAATCTGCCATTTGTGGATCAACCCAAGCGCTCGGCCATCGTCGTCCAACACCGGCAGGGCAAAGACACCCGCCTGGGCCTGCAGCATCGTCCAGGCTTCCTCCAGCGTATTGTCACCATGCAGCGTGGGCGGATGATGGACCAGACTCGCTGCGCTCACAGTGCCGTTTTCCGGCATCCTGCTGACTGCCTTGAGTGGCTCCAGATTCGCATTGGCAACGCTGCGCGGGCGACCGAAAAGAAACCCCTGGATATAGCGCACTCCCAGGTCTCGCAGCAGTTCCAGTTCGCCATTGCGCTCAACGCCCTCCGCGACAACACGGCAATTGAGCCTTGAGGAGAGCTGCATCACCGAGCGCACGAACTCACGCTTGACCAGATCCTCATGGATATCACGCACGAAATGCCGATCGATCTTCACGTAATCAGGCTCAACCTCGGACCAGAGTTTGAGCCCGGAATAGCCGGCGCCCAGATCATCAATCGCCACCTGGAAACCGGACTGCTTCAGCCAGGTCAGGGAGCGTTTGAGTTCTTCCATGTCGAGCGCGGGATAACGCTCCGACAGCTCAACCACCACCTGTCCAGGCGCAATGGCGCCGTCTTCCAGCAACGCCTCCAGTAAGCGATGCTCGTAGGCACCGGGCAGAAGGTTGTCGGGGCTGACATTGACGAACAGCTTCTGGGTTCTGCGTGTGGAGGTCCAGCTGGCGCGGGTGGTGCGCAGGCAGAGGTTTTCCAGCTCCAGTGTCCGGCCACAGCGCTCCGCCGTTTCAAACAGAACCGACGCGGGATGCAGGGGGCTGTCCGAGGGCCCTCGACTCAGGGCCTCATAGCCTTCCACCAGAGCCTCCCTGGCATCCACGATCGGCTGGAACAGTGTCTGGATGCCACCCTGTCCCAGCAGATTCTCCAGTTCCTGTTCAAGCTGCTCAAAGCCCATAACCTACTCCATAACGGCCTGGGTGGATTCATGCGGGTTCCCGGAAACACGGAAGGTTGCAATCAGGCTGCGCATACGCCCGGATTCCTGTCTCAGCGCCTCGCTGATCTCAAGCGCTCTGGAAACACTCCGCCCGAGGGCATCCGAACTGTCATCAAGCATGCCAATGCGGTTCTCAACCTGTTCAATCTCATGGCGCTGGAGCGCCACGGACTCACTGATACCGGCACTCCAGCGCTCAAGCTCCGTGAAGCGGCCCCCCAGCTGCTCCAGGTGGGCCTTCAGCGACTGCAGATTGTCTTGATTGTGGGTGCCGGCACTGCGCATTTCCTCGAGAAGCCCATCAACATCCGAGAACGCGCCCACCAGCTCCCCAATCCACTGCTGGATCTCGGTGGTTGATTCCGAAGTGCGCTGGGACAGGGTCCGGACTTCATCGGCAACAACCGCGAACCCGCGCCCGTGCTCTCCGGCCCTGGCCGCCTCGATGGCCGCATTCAGGGCCAGGAGATTGGTCTGCTCCGCGATGTCCGCTATGACACCACTGACCTTCTCAATGCGGGCAATGGAGTCCCGGAAAACCTGGACCGAATCCGCCACCCGTGTGATCACCTCCACGGTGTGCTCAGCCCCCTTTTCACTGCTCTTCAGAGCGCTCTGAACCTCGCTGTTGGCGGCCACTGCTTCACGCACCGTAGCCTCGGACCTGGATGTGGCATCCTCAATCTCGGAGGCCTGTGTGGTCATCGCCTCCATGGAGTGATTCACGTCCCGGATCTGCTCGCTGGTCTGGCCTGCAGCCGCCTGGACATCACCGGCCTGAGCTTCCAGCGTGGCTGAGCGCTGATCCACACGCGCGGACACATCCCGGATCCCACCGATGAAGTCCTCGAACCTGGTGATCAGTGACGTCAACGCCCGGGTGACGCCAGCGACCTCATCCCTTCCCCGGACCGCAGGTCGTCGTGTCAGATCCGATTCCTGCTCCATCATCTCCAGATCCGCCGCCAGCTGCCGGAGTCGACGGATCACGCTTTGCCTGAGCCAGAACGTCATGCCAACGATCACGGCGAGAAATGCCACTGACCCAATGATGACCCGCCTCTTCTGGACTTCGAGGAAGCCGAGAAGCTCGATGCTCCCCTCATCAATGGAATTCCGGCTTGCTTCCTGGCGTGCTGAAATCGCCTTCAGGATTGGATCCATGGCCGAAAACAGCCTGAAGTCGATGACCTTGCCGGTCTCGTAGTAGCTCCTGTCTTCAATGGCCGGACGCATGGCCTCGATCAGTTCGAGGACACGCGCGTAATGCTCGGCGTTATCCTCTGCCCAGCCGGACAGTTCAGGGTGCTGCTTAATGGCCTGCCAGTGCTCCGGGATCCTCTCCTTAAGGCGCTGGAACGTCTGCCCGATCTCATCCCAGAGCAGCATCTGCCCCTTAATCCGGAAGGAGAGATCCTGCAGATCCCGCATGTCTCTCTGGAAATCCTCCAGGAGCCAGGCTTCCTTCAGATTGTTCCGTACCAGCTGTTCAGAGGCGGTCTCCGCCCGGTTTATGATGACCCAGGAAAGCGTCGCCAGGGCCGAAAGGGCAAAGAGTGACAGAAACGCGAACAGGAGGATCCGACCTCGCACAGTTCCCAGCATGGAGACTCCTCAACGACTGCTGACCGGGCGCAGAGATTAGGGATGCTGTATGACGGTTCTGTTGCAGGTTGGCGGAGGCGAACATGTTTTTACATTTCAGGCGACAATCAGGATTTCTACCCAAACACCGCCCCGCATCTTCATGGGCACACAGAGCTGTGTTCCAATGACGTGACGGCACCGGTATGACGAGTAAACAGGACCCCGACATGCACGAAAGCGCTTCCATCAGCATCGATAACGGCGATGCGGTCATCGATGCAGCGACGCTTGCGGAATGGCTGAACATCGATCTGGAGACACTGACCCGCGGCATTGAGTCCGGTGCCGTGCGGACGCTCGTGGAGAAAGGCGAAGGAGAGGACGCTGGCCGGATGCGGCTGACCGCCCGTTACGGTGAGCGGCAGGCCTGCATGATCCTGGAGGCGGACGGCCGCCTGACGCCGGCGACACCCCCTCCGGAGTCCCAGCGCCCGGTAAAACCCTCTCTGATGCAGCTTCTGGACGAATGAGCGCGATTGACCGATCCAGGCGCATTCTCTAGAGATGGGTATGACGCACCCTGAATGAGGCAACATCATGGATCAGCATGATCAGCTCCCGCAGACAATGAACGCCATGGTGCTGGAGCAGCCGGGCCAGCCACTGCAGCACCGTCAGCTGCCCGTTCCAGAGATCAGCCAGCCGGATCAGGTCCTTCTCAGGGTTGAGGCCTGTGGTGTCTGCCGGACGGACCTGCACATCCTTGATGGCGAACTCACGGAGCCTTCACTGCCACTGATCCCCGGGCACCAGATTGTGGGGAAGGTGGTTGCTGCCGGTAATGACGTTACCGATCTCCGGGCCGGAGACAGGGTGGGCGTCCCCTGGCTCGGCCACACCGACGGCACCTGCCGTTACTGTTGCCGGGGCCAGGAAAACCTCTGCGAGCAGGCCCGATTCACGGGCTACACCCTGGATGGCGGCTACGCGGAATACGCCCTTACCTACGCCCCCTACTGCTATCCCCTGCCGCCGGAAGCCGAAGCGCTGGATATTGCGCCCCTGCTCTGTGCCGGCTTGATCGGCTTCCGCACCTGGCGCCTTGCGGGCGGCGAGACCATCCAGCGGCTCGGTATCTATGGCTTTGGCGCCGCCGCCCATATCCTGTGCCAGATCGCCTGCTGGTACGGCCAGTCCGTGTACGCGTTCACCCGACCCGGCGATGAACAGGCGCAGAAGCTGGCGCGGGATCTTGGTGCCGTCTGGGCGGGCGCGAGCACGGAGGATCCACCGGACGTTCTGGACGCCGCGCTCGTCTTTGCCCCGGTGGGTGAACTGATGGTCAGTGCCCTGAAGCACGTGGATCGTGGGGCCAGCGTCGTCAGTGGCGGCATTCACATGAGCGACATCCCCTCATTTCCCTACGGCCTTCTGTGGGAAGAGCGCAGCCTTAAATCAACCGCCAACCTCACCCGCGAGGATGGCCGCGCCTTCCTCGAGGTCGCCCCCAGGGTCCCCGTGCGGACCGAGGTGCACGCTTACCCGCTCAGCGAGGCCAACCAAGCCCTTGAGGATCTGAGGGAGGGACGATTTGCCGGCGCGGCGGTGCTGACCCCATAGGGGTCGCACCGGTCATGCCTATACGGTCAGGTGTTCTGACATAAGCTTATCCAGAAGCAGGATCTCGGGGTCCTGGGCCAGCGTCCGTGTAACCGGCACCTGTTGCTGCTGATCCCCGAAGGATCCCCTTCGAACACTTGCCCGCCAGATGCACTCTGAGATTCTCCTCGATGAAATATGCACCGGCCCCATGCACCGTGCACCTTTTTGGAACACGGCCCCATGACCGCTTTACGCGATTTCACTAAATCCCCGAGATCCATGGATTGTTGCAGCAGACATACAGACTCCAAGTGTTTATCACCCAAATAACAGCCCCGAAAAAAGATCAACAGGCACAGCCAAAAAAATGAATAATAAGGAAAACCCCTCAACCCCCAGCAACACAGGTAACAAACAGAAACATTGCCCCGCCCTGCCTGGTACTTCTGTTGCTTATTCATTGAATCGTCGTTGACTGGAGAATCCAAGGCGAAACCCGATGAATGATCTCACTGGTTGTATGTACGAACAGGGCAGCTGCCTGCCCAGGTGGTTTGGGGATTTCGAGCTTTCCTGTGAATTCCAGCCGATCGTCAGCCCAACGCACCGTCGGACCGTTGGCTTCGAGGCACTGGCCAGGGCCCGCCGCTGCAACGATCCGGTCTCACCCGCAGTCCTGTTCTCGGAGGCCGAATCAGAGGGCGATGAGCCCTGTCTCGATATCGCTCTCTGGCAACAGGCGCTCCGCACCTATGCGGAAACCAGGCCTAATGCATGGCTGTTCCTGAACCTGAGTGCGGCAAGCGTGGTGGATTCGCGCACCGCACCGGATATCCTGGCGCAACTCGTACACCAGTCCGGCCTCTCCTGCGACCGGATTGTGCTCGAGATCGTGGAAGACGCCGTCAGTGACCAGGAAGCGCTGGCACGGTTCGTGGCCGGGTGCCGGAACCACGGATTCCGGATCGCGATTGATGACTTCGGCGCCGGTGATGCCCACTTCGAACGGATCTGGCGCATCCGCCCCGACATCGTGAAAATGGATAGGACGATGGTGGTCCACGCCGCCGAGAACGCCCGCGCTTCCAGACTCTTCCTGAGCCTGATCAGGATGATCCGCGAGAACGGCAGCCTGGTCCTTGTGGAGGGACTGGAAACCCGCGAACAGGCAGCCCTTGCCTGGGAATCCGAGGCGGATTTCTACCAGGGATTCTGGTACAGCCACCCGCGCACTGCTCTGAAAACAGCCTCGGCGGAAGCAGAACCACGCCTTCTACTGGCACAGCAACACTTCACGGCCCTGAATGAGCAGCAGGAATCGGAGCAGATCCAGTGCCTGCGGAACCTGCGTCACGAGGTGCTTGAGATCTGTCACCAGATCGCTGGTGGCACTGCCCTCGCAGAAGCCGCAACGCATCTGCTCACGAGCCCTGGCGCCAAACGGTGCTACCTGCTGGACACCCGGGGCGTGCAACAGGGCGAGACCGCCTTCGCCGCCGGCTATGCAAGCAGGGGCGCCGCATTCAACCCTCTCCTGAGCGCCGAGGGCGCCAGCTGGTCTCACCGGGAATACTTCCGCAGTGCGACGAACAGGCCCGGCGAGATCCATCTGTCACGCCCTTATGTGGCACTGCCGGATTCGGCGAGGACGGTCACCGTTTCACACATGACCTTCACGTATTACGGCTACCGGATCCTGTGCCTCGATATCCATCCGGAACAGGCGTTTCCGGGGTCTCACCACCACCTTCCGCATCATATCTAGAGCGTCTGGCACTGCATTGCGGAGAGCTCATGATCGAGCGTCGAGAAGAAGTTCGATCATGGCCTCGTCATCGTTCATGATTGCCAGCTGTAACGCGGTTTTCCCGGTTTCTGTTTCCCGAAACGACAGATCGGCGCCATGGCTGATCAGCACTCTCGCCACATCGTGGTGTCCATTCATGGCGGCAGCCATCAGAGCACTGAATCCAATCTCGCCCTGATGATTGACCGAGGCACCGTGCTCCAGCAGTGCCCTGACGATTGGCAGATGCCCGTGGGAAGCAGCCCTCATAAGTGGCGTCCACTGGCAGCTGTCCTGCGCCTCAATCCTGGCGCCTCGCTCAAGCAGCTGCCGTACACGTACGGCATCGCCCTCTTCTGCCGCCACAATCAGCGGCGTACGCCCCCGATTATCACGACTTTCCAGATCCGTATCGCTGAAAAGCCAGAACGCCATGCCAGCGAAAACCGCCAGCATCAGAACAGCGCCCCAGAGCCCGGCCCAGCGCTCAAATACTGTCACAGCGGATCAACCGGTTATTACTGGGTGCGCAACGCTTCAATCCGCCAGGATCTCAGCTTTCTCGAGGAACTTCTCCCCATAACGCCGAACGCGCTCCACATCACCAGCTTCCGACCCAAGATGCGCTTGTTCAAGATCCTCAGCCATCAAACCGGTCTCCTCACGGATTTTTGCCATTGCTTTCTCAAGCGTATAGGTCAGCCTGTGAATCTCACCCATCGGCGAACCGCGCAGATCTTCTTCCTCCAGAAGTTCTTCCATCCGCTCACTTGACGCCTCAAGATTCTCAATAGCCTCCTCCAGAGTCTCAGAATCCTTGCCTTCAAAGTGATCCGGCTGATCCTCCGCGCTGACACTCAGCACGCTCAACCCCAGTGAGAGAACAACAGCATACCGGGCCAATATTTTCATAGCGCCTCCCAGACGTGATTTTTCATTAAACGCAGCAGACAATATATCAGATTATTCTAATATTAGAACCACTGAATCTTTATGCTTGACTAACACCTCGATAGCGAAAGATTAAAAGGATCCAGAGTCAGCAGGAACGGAGGTCAGTACCCACCCGTGCGCTTGCACGGGCAGGTGGCATCAAAGCGCCTTCGGAGGTTACATGCGGGCGTGATGGAACCGGAGATGGTCCTCGATGAAGCTCGCGATGAGAAAATAGGAGTGGTCGTACCCGGGCTGGTACCTCAGGGTCAGATCAACGCCGGCCTCGGTGCAGGCAGCCTCAAGCGCCTCAGGCTGGAGCTGCCCGGCCTCAAGGAAGTTGTCCGCATTCCCCTGGTCGACCAGCATCGAGTGCGCAGTGCCATGGGAGCGGATCAGCTCACTGGCATCCCATACCTTCCAGGCGTCACGGTCATCGCCCAGGTAGCCCCCGAACGCCTTCTCGCCCCAGGGGCAGTTGACCGGGTGACAGATGGGCGCAAACGCGGAAACGGACTGGTAGCGCTCGGGATTATGGAGGGCACAGACCAGGGCACCATGCCCGCCCATCGAGTGCCCTGAAATGGCCTCCTGCCCGCTGAGCGGGAAGGCGTTGTGCGCCAGGTCTGGCAGTTCCTCCACGACATAGCTGTACATGCGGTAGTGCTGGTTCCAGGGCGCCTGGATGGCGTCCACATAGAAACCGGCACCGGAGCCGAAATCGTAGCTGTCATGCTCGCCTGGAAGGTCCGTCCCGCGCGGGCTGGTGTCCGGGCAGATGATCGCCATGCCGAGCTCCGCCGCCACGCGGTGCGCGCCGGCTTTCTGCATGAAGTTCTCATCCGTGCAGGTGAGGCCCGAGAGCCACCAGAGCAGCGGGACGGACTGGCTTTCCGCCTGCGGCGGCAGGTAGATCCCGAAGACCATATCGCAGTCGAGAACCTCCGAGCGGTGGCGGTACCGCCGGAGCCAGCCGCCGAAGCTCTTGTTTTCCGAAACCAGTTCCAGTGTGTCGGTCATGGGTACTCCTCAGTAATGCAGCACGGTACGGATGCTTTCGCCACGGTGCAGCAGCTCAAACGCCTCGTTGATCTGCTCGAAGGGCATGTTGTGGGTAATGAACTCGTCGATCTTCACCTTGCCCTTCATGTAGTCATCCACATAGGTGGGCAGCTCACTGCGCCCCTTCACACCACCGAAGGCGGAGCCCTTCCAGACGCGCCCGGTAACCAGCTGCACGGGCCGGGTGCTGATCTCCTCGCCGGCGCCGGCAACGCCGATGATGATGGACTCACCCCAGCCCTTGTGACAGCACTCCAGGGCGGAACGCATGACGTTCACATTGCCGATGCACTCGAACGAGTAATCCACACCGCCGTCGGTCTGGTCGATGATCACCTGCTGGATGGGGTCGTCGTAGTCGTTGGGGTTCACGAAGTCGGTCGCGCCGAACTGGCGCGCCAGGTCGAACTTCTCCGGGTTCACATCAATGGCAATGATCCGCTCGGCGCCGATCATCTGCGCGCCCTGGATCACCGCCAGACCGATGGCACCCAAACCGAATACCGCAATGGTCGAGCCCGGCTCCACCTTGGCGGTGTTGTGCACGGCACCAATGCCGGTTGTGACACCACAGCCCAACAGGCAGATCTTGTCCAGCGGTGCCTCCTTCGAGACCTTGGCCAGGGAGACTTCCGGCAGCACCGTGTACTCACTGAAGGTTGAGCACCCCATGTAATGGTGCAGCGGCTTGCCGTTGAGGGAGAAACGCGAGGTGCCGTCGGGCATCACGCCCTGCCCCTGGGTCGCCCGCACGGCGCTGCAGAGGTTGGTCTTGCCGGAACGGCAGAACTTGCACTGACCGCATTCCGCCGTATAGAGCGGAATAACGTGGTCACCAGGCTGCAGGCTGGTCACGCCCTGACCGACCTCCTGAACCACGCCAGCGCCTTCATGGCCCAGGACGGACGGGAAAAGGCCTTCGGGATCCGCGCCGGAGAGCGTATAGGCATCAGTGTGGCAGACACTGGTGGCGGCCATGCGCACCAGGACTTCGCCCTGCTTCGGGCCCTGCACATCGATTTCCTCGAGAACCAGAGGCTTGTTGGCCTCCATGGCAAGCGCTGCACGGGATTTCATGATTATTCTCCAATAAGGCGATGGTTGGTTGCGTTTCAGTTGGCTCAGTATAGGTACCAACAATCACCGCTTTAAGGCACCATACGGCAAGGGATTATTGCTGGAGAGCAACAATGCAACACTGGGACCGGATCGAGGCGTTCGTTCAGGTGGTCCGCCAGGGGTCATTCGCCAACGCCGCTCGTCAACTCGACGTTTCGAGCTCCCACGTGAGCCGGCTGGTCACGCGTCTGGAGACCCAGCTCGACACCCAGCTCCTGTACCGCACGACCCGCCAGCTCGGGCTCACGGACGCGGGCGAGGTGTACTTCAACCACTGCTCGCACCTGTTCGACGGCTTCCAGGAAGCGCTCAACGCCATTGGTGATTACCAGCAACGGCCCAGTGGCGTGCTCAGGCTGACCTGTGCCGCCACCTTCGGGGAGCGCTACATTGCGCCACTGGTCAACGACTTTTTACGGCAACATCCTCAGTTGACGGTCGATCAGGAGTTCACCAACCGCTGGGTGGATATTGTCAGCGAAGGGTTTGACGTGGGCATCCGGGCCGGTTCCATGCCGAGTTCATCACTGATCGGGCGGCGTCTGTGCCAACGTCATGAGTACGTTGTGGCGTCGCCGGAATATCTGCGGCAGTACCCGACTCCCCGGACACTGGACGAACTGTCGGCGCATAACTGCCTGCTGGGCTCCAACGACCACTGGAGCTTCGACGTTGGACAGCAGCACCGCTCTGTAAGGGTGCATGGCAACTGGCGGGGAAATTCCGGGCAGGCCCTTCTGGACGCGGTCCGCAAGGGCCTGGGGCTCGCCCAGTTACCGGACTACTACGTGTGGGAGGATCTCGCCAGTGGCCGACTTGTCTCGGTACTGGATGATTACATGTGCACTCACACCGCTGTCTGGGTGGTCTACCCGCGACACCGGCACATCTCCCCGAAAGTACGGCAGTTCGTGGATTTTCTGGTGGCGAACATGAGTGACTATCCCAACTGACGCCTCACCTCAGAGTTCTCTCGCGTCACGCTGCAACTCCCGGAAAAACCCGATAAAACGTGCTTCCAGCTCCTCATTGTGGCGTTCGATTTCCTCAATAATACCGCCAAACCGGTTGGGGAACCGGATGCGCCCGGCGACGCGATCCAGCGCGTAGCCGATGTTGTCGAGTCGACGATAATGGCCGAACCAGTCGTCCTCAGTGATTCGGCGGGTGACCCACAGCATCCGCCGGGGCATCAGGTGTTCGTGCTCGGGCAGCTCCTGGTAGACCATCCGGATAAAGCGATCAGCATCCACATCCGAGAACCGGTTCCAATGCTTGAGAAGATAATGGTCATAGAGGATGTCGAGCGCGACGCCCGCAAAGCGGCGACGCTGCGGGGAAAACAGGCGCCTGCTGGCACAGACCTGCGGATGACGGTCCGTGTACCCATCAACCGCAAGATGATGCTCAACGCCACGGCGGACATTGCCAGGCAGCTGATCCATGGCGATGCCCCGGCAGAAGTCGCCCATGATACTGCCAACGCGTGCCTGCGGCGTATCCGGGGCCAGGAAAACATGCGCGAGATGATTCATATGTCCATGGTGCCCGCCCCGGGAGCCGACGGCAATTGACCGTCACCGATGAAGATGGCTTCCAGCCCAATATAATTGATGATGCATACAGGCTCGCCATCTCCATCGCCCGGGTGGCGCTGGGCAGCGACAGAAGCGACAATACAATCAGAACGTCAGGGACCACCAATCTGAGGGAAGCGTATCCACTTATGTCCCGTTGCTGCCCCAGTCCTGAAGGAAGCTGATAGTGGAACACACACCGGGGTTCTTACACGCGATACTTGATTCCATTAACGAGAACATCGTAGTCATTGATCCGGCTGGCGATATTCAGTACGTGAACAGATCCTGGAGCGCTTTCGGTAACAGCAACAATGCCTGTATGTCCGGCGATGACTGGCAAACACTGAATTACCTCGCTGAGTGTGACAAGGCATCCGCCATGGGGGATGAATTCGGCGCGAATGCCGCTGAGGGCATACGGAGTGTCCTGAATGGCGGCCAACCTGAATTCTATCTTGAATACCCCTGCCACAGTCCTGATGAAAAACGCTGGTTCATGATGCGGGTCGCCCCACTCCAGCTGAACGAGGCTGGTTACTTCGTGATCGTCCACCACAACATCACTGAACGGAAACTTGCCGAGGAAAAAGTCAGCGCGCTGGCGAGAATCGACGGGCTTACCGGCATCGCCAATCGCCGCGCCTTTGACGAATTCCTTCATGAGGAGTGCCGTCGGTGCATGAGGCTCGGGAAACCGATCAGTCTCGCCATTGTGGATCTGGACCACTTCAAGCTGCTGAATGACACCTATGGCCATCAGGTGGGGGACGAGTGCCTGCGCCAGACGGCCGCCCTTCTACAGGAAACCGTGAACAGGCCAAGCGATCTCTGTGCGCGATACGGTGGTGAGGAGTTCGCCCTCATCTGGGGCGACACGTCACTGGAACAGGCAAGACAACTGCTGAACCAGTTCCTGCGGAGTCTGAGCGATGCAAAAATGCTCAACATACACTCGCCTACCGGCAAATACCTCACAGCCAGCATCGGCCTGACATCAATGGTCCCCACCACGGATTCGGACATGGACCAACTGATCGGGCAGGCTGACCACATGCTCTACATCGCAAAAGCCAACGGACGCAACAGGATCGAATCCCTGGACGAAGGGCACCCCAGGGAGATGACGCCATAAAGCCCTGCACCGCTAACATTAACCGCAGCATCCAGTCATCGGCAGGAGCCTGTAATGAAAACACTGCTACAGATTGACTTCCCGTTCCCGGGCCCTTTTGGTGAGGGCATGACCGACGCCATGAAGGATCTGGCCATCTCTATCGCCGAGGAGCCCGGCCTCATCTGGAAGATATGGACCGAGAACCCGGAAACCAACGAGGCCGGTGGGATCTACCTGTTCCATGATGACGCCAGCGCCCGGGCCTACCTTGAGAAGCACCGGGCCCGGCTCGAGGCGTTCGGCATCACAGAGGTGAACGCCAAGCTGTTCCAGGTCAACGAGGCCCTCACCGCGATTGATGATGGGCCCGTTGGCCCCGCCTAGAGACGGCACATCATCTATTACTCAAGCAGGTTTGGGTGTTTTCTCACAACAACCGGCTTATTTGATTCACGGATCGCGACCAAACAAGCGGTTATCAAAAAAATCATCGAGGATGGTGTTGGTTAGTCGCATGATTGCGCTCGGCGTCTCACCCCGGCGGCGAGACGCGATAACAGGTATCGTAATGTCGTCGTCCGCGAGCGGGACATAGCACACTCCATCCCGATGAAGGCACTGGACTTGTTCGGGAACCAAGGTAAATCCCAATTCGGACGCGACGAGAGACAGTGCGGTCTGCACATCGTTGACCTGTTGGACCACGTTAACGCGCAGGCCTCGACGGTGGAACAGGCCAAGCATCAAATCGGCGAGGTTAGGACCCGGACCGCTGGGAAACGTGAGCATTGGCACTCCGGACAATTCCGCCATGGAGGGCGAACCTTCGGCCAAGGGGTGAGATGCCGGCAGAGCGGCCAACATTGGTTCGTTGGAAAGCACCTCCTGCTCCACGTTCGGATCGTCGATGCGCAGCCTTCCAAATCCGATATCAATCCTTCCGGCCTTGAGCGCCTCCACCTGCTCCCGGGTCTTACTCTCTTCCAGTACGATTTCCAGATTTTGATTACGCCTCAGGCGCCGGACCATCATTGGCAGCTGTCCATAGAACACTGACGGAACAAAACCAATGCCGAAGATGGTCTTGCCATGCTGCGCGATGCGCCGCGCGTCCTCCGTTGCCGCATCGATCCGTCCCAGTATCTGGCGCGCCTGATCGAGGAAATATTGACCCGCCTCGGTCAGAACCAGCCCTCTTGAGTGGCGATGGAACAGCGGTGCTCCAACCTCATCCTCCAGTTGCCGTATCTGTCGTGTCAGCGGTGGCTGCGCGATGAACAGCTTCTCTGATGCCCGCGTCAGGTTCAGCTCCTCCGCCACGACAACGAAATATCTAAGGTGCCTCAGCTCCATCCATACCTCCAAGGTATTCCTTACTACTTAATCAATATTGGTCGGGCAGCTTCAACCATCGTAGCTTGGATGTCAGACATTCTTCAGTTTTGTTGCGGAGTCGCCAATGCAGGCCACCATCCAGTCCATCGAGGCCATACTGGTCGACATCCCGACCATCAGGCCCCACAGGCTGTCCATGACAACCATGGGGCTTCAGACCATGGTGATCGTGCGCGTAACCGATTCGGATGGCTGCCAGGGCCTGGGTGAAGCCACCACCATCGGCGGACTCGCCTACGGCCCGGAAAGCCCTGAGGGGATCAAGCTGACCATTGATCACTACATAACTCCCTGGCTGCTTGGTCAGTCACTGGACAGTATCAATACCTTAAAGGTAAGGCTGGATGCTGTCATCCGTGGCAATCAGCTGGCGCGTTCCGGTGTGGAGACGGCGTTGCTGGACCTGCAGGGGAAGCGGCTCAACCAGCCTCTGTCCGTGCTGCTGGGTGGCGCGGTCCATTCCCATATACCCGTGCTCTGGACTCTCGCCAGCGGGGATACCGAACGCGATATCGATGAAGCGCGGACGCTTCTTGAAAGCGGACGGCATCGCGATTTCAAGCTCAAGATTGGGTCCGGTGCGCTCATGGAGGACGTCCGTCATGTTGCGGCCATCAAGAAGGCTGTCGGTGACCGCGCCAGCATCCGTGTTGATGTGAATCAGGCCTGGGACGAGGCGACAGCAGCGCGCGGCATGGCAGAGCTTCAGGCGGCCGGTGTTGACCTCGTCGAACAGCCGACCTCCAGGCGGCACCCCGCTGTGCTGGTGCGGCTTGCCGAGAAGTTCCAGATCCCGATCCTTGCGGATGAATCCGTGACTGATGGAACCGATCTTTACAACCTTGCCGCTGCCGGTTTCGGCGGCGCCGTGGCCATGAAGATCGGCAAGGCCGGTGGCCCGGCACGGGCCCTGGAGCAGGCTGTGGTGGCCCGCTCGGCCGGCATCGGTCTGTATGGGGGCACGCTGCTCGAGGGCACTATAGGTACGGCCGCCGCCCTGCATGCCTGGTCCACCCTCGAACCACTGCACTGGGGCACGGAGATGTTCGGTCCGTTACTCATGAAGGACGACATCGTCGACCACCCCCTGACCTTCCACGACAACGGCGTGGCCCTTCCCTGCGGTCCCGGACTGGGTGTCGGGATCGATGAGGGCAAACTCAGCGAATACCGGCGCCAGAGCGTCTGAAGGAGCAAAACGATGCTGTTCAAGGTTGAGATGACCGTGAATCTGCCGGCGGATATGCCGGATGCCACCGCCCAGGCCATCAAGGGCCGGGAGAAAGCCTATGCCCAGGAGCTGCAGCAGCAGGGCAAGTGGCGGCACCTGTGGCGGGTGAGTGGCACCTACTCGAACGTGAGCATCTTTGATGTCACGGACAGCCAGGAGCTGCACGAACTGATCAGCGGCCTGCCGCTGTTTCCCTACATGGATATCGAAGTGACGGCGCTTAACCGCCACCCGTCATCCATCCACGAGGACGACCGCTGAGCGCGGCCGTTCCCGGTTAATACCTGTTGCCAGACAACAATAAAAGACGCGAGGAGAAAACCATGTCAGTCAGAACAATGCACACAGACGACGTCAGAGAGCTGCTCCATAAGGTTGCCGGCTTCGATCAGGCGGAGGGCCAGGAGCGGGTCAAACAGATCCTGCACCGGGTGATGCACGACCTTTTTCAGATCGTTGAGGACTTTGATGTCACACCGGAAGAGCTCTGGCGCGCGGTCTATTACGTTGGCGAACTGGGCCAGAGTGGCGAGGCGGCCCTGGTTGCCCCGGGGCTGGGCATTGACCGGTACCTGGATATCCGCATGGATGCCGAGGACGAACAGGCTGGCCGCGATGGGGGGACGCCGCGCACCATTGAGGGGCCGCTCTATGTGGCCGGTGCACCTCTCAAGGATGGCTATGACCGCATGGATGACGGCACCGATACCCAGGCCGAAACCATGATCCTCTCCGGCCAGGTAACCGATGAGAACGGTCAGCCCCTGCCAGGCGCGGTGGTGGATATCTGGCATGCGGACAGCAAGGGAGCCTATTCCTACTTTGATCCCTCCCAGAGTGACTACAACCTGCGCCGGCGCATCCGCACGGACAGTGATGGGCGCTACAAGGTCCGCAGCATTATTCCTTCAGGCTATGGCTGCCCCCCGGATGGCCCCACCCAGAAGCTGCTCAGCCTGGTCGGCCGCCACGGCCAGCGCCCGGCGCATATCCACTTCTTCATTTCCCGGCCCGGGTACAAGCACCTGACGACCCAGATCAACCTGTCGGATGACGATTACACCTACGACGACTTCGCCTTCGCGACCCGCGGTGAACTCGTCCGGGATGCCGTAAGAATCGACGATCCGGAGACAATCCGCGCCAATGGTCTCGAAGTCCCCTACAAGGAAGTGCGCTTCGATGTGCAGCTGGTGGCGACCGAGGACGAATCACTGCAGACCCGCCACGAACGCCCGCGGGCCCAGGAAGAGACCAACAGCTGAATACACGACATAACCAGTACAAAAACAAGTAAGGAGTTTTCCCATGCAGTTTCACGTTTCGGGCTATCAAACCGGCGATCCTCTCACTATGCCGGCTGAGGGTGTGGGGGTTGATCGCCCCCAGGACCTGCCAGAGACTATGGATGTTCTCATCGTGGGCTGTGGGCCTGCTGGCTCAATCGCGGCAGCACAATTGTCACAGTTCCCGCATATCAATACACGCATGATAGAGAAGCGCGGCCACCGCCTGGAATTGGCCAATGCCGACGGCGTCCATTCCCGGACCATGGAGACCTTCCAGGCATTCGGGTTTGCCCATGAAATATATGAGGAAGCACACACCATAACGGACATGGCGTTCTGGAAACCGGATCCTGATGATCCCCGGAACGTCGCTCGTGAGAGCAGTGTCCGGGAGCTTCCAACCAAATTCAGTGAATGGCCCATGATGCTCATCACGCAGGTGCGTATCATTGATCACTTCAACCGTTTCATGAAAAACGCTCCTACTCGAATGGAGCCGGACTACGGTTATGAGTTCGTTGATTTTGAGGTCTCTGAAGATGAGAACGCTGAATATCCAGTCACCGTCACACTCCGCCGATCAGCAGGCCCTGACGAAGGCAGCGAGCTCAAGGTACATACCAAATACGTAGTTGGAGCCGATGGCGCGCGTAGCAATGTTCGCAAGTCATTGGGATACAGGCTCCGTGGCGACCAGGCCAATCAGGCATGGGGTGTCATGGATGTGCTCGCAGATACAGACTTCCCTGATGTGCGCAAGAAATGCACCATTAAAGCCAACAATGGCCATTCCATTCTGCTGATCCCCCGCGAAGGTGGATTCCTCTTCCGCCTTTACGTGAACCTTGGAGAGGTTGCTGAAGGCGATAGTGGAGGCGTCCGGCAAACCCCACTTGAGGATGTGATCGCCAAAGCTCAGGAGATCATGCATCCCTATAAACTGGATGTTAAACACGTGGTATGGAACTCGATCTACGAGGTCAGCCACCGCATCACGGACGATTTCGATGATCGGAGCTCGGATCGAACCGACAGCAACGATCCCCGCATATTCATTACGGGAGACGCATGCCACACCCATTCGGCACAGGCAGGCCAAGGGATGAACGTTTCCATGCAGGACGGCTTCAATCTTGCCTGGAAGCTGGGCCATGTGCTTTCTGGCAACAGCCCCGAGGAACTGTTGCACACCTATGCTGACGAACGCAGGGATGTGGCATACCGCCTCATCGAGTTCGACAAACAGTGGTCCTCTCTCATGGCTGAATCGAACGATCAGCTCCAGGACCCACAGGAAATGGAGAAATTCTACACGCAAACCGCCGAATTCAACGCCGGCTACCTCACGGAATACGAGCCATCGCTGATCACGTCAGATCACCGATACCAAGATCTCGCAGCAGGGTACCCGCTGGGGCGTCGGTTCAAGTCGGCACAGGTAGGTCGGATATGCGACCTTGTACCTCTTCACATCGGCCACCAGCACACGGCTGATGGTCGCTGGCGCGTGTATGTGTTCGCCGATACGCCCGCGCCCGGAGAGTCGCCAGTTCTGAGGAACTGGTCAGAGTGGGCGGAGAAGACTCTGTCTCCTGAGCTTTTCGACCTCAAGCTGATCCATCAGCAAGCCTACACCGACTTCGATATGTCAGATGTACCGTCCGTGTTCAAACCCAAGGTTGGCCATTTCCAGCTGACGGACATGGAGCATG
Source organism: uncultured Halovibrio sp. (assembly GCF_913056445.1). Taxonomy (NCBI): domain Bacteria; kingdom Pseudomonadati; phylum Pseudomonadota; class Gammaproteobacteria; order Oceanospirillales; family Halomonadaceae; genus Halovibrio; species uncultured Halovibrio sp. The sequence continues at coordinate 20,696 of NZ_CAJXMA010000016.1, read as the reverse complement.
CTTTCGGTATCCTTGAGGATCACGACATCTTCGAAGAGCGCTCAATCTCCAGAAATGGTGCTGTGGTGGTCGTACGTCCAGATCAGTACGTAGCAGGCATCTTCCCTCTGGATGACACAAAGGAGCTGACGTCGTTTCTCAGTGGGGTTTTCCCTGCAATCCATCCTTAAGCATCACCTCTCAATCATGAGACGGTGACGCACCTACGCCCATGATGACCGGAGTCAGGATGGCTCCGGTCATCACTGAAGAAACTGTTTAGGGCCTGAGCCAGGTTATTTCGGCACCATCACAAATATGCGCGCATTGACCGCCTCTGCGGAGCATTCCTCAGTGAAACTGTCGATATAGGCCATGCCGTATTCCTTTAACGTAGTTGTGTTCAGAGGTGCTCCTGGGTCATCCAGGACGGTCTCCACTCCAGGCACACTGCAAAAGCCCACGGATCGCACCGCGTTCCAGTGTGCGCGGATTCCAGTAAGCATTCTTCATTGCCAGGTCTGCAGCCCTGTCCAGATTGGCTTCAGCAAGGCCCAACTCTTTAAGCGCCAGTGGCGCACCAATGGACTCCGCAAAATCGTATAACCCCCCGGCAAGATCATCGCCAAAGAGTTTTGCTGCCGGAGCCAGCACATCTGCCGCCAACCGGGCGTTATAAGCCGTGGTGTGGGGCAGCAGAATGGCGTGGGTTTCAGCGTGGGGAAGACCGAAGCTCCCACCCAGGGTATGACAGAGCTTGTGGTGCAGAGCCATCCCTACCGAGCCCAGCACATTGCCACAAAGCCAAGCCCCGTATAGGGCATTACTACGGGCGTCCACATTGTTAGGCCGGTCAGCGATAATCGGCAGCGCCTCCTTAAGGCTCTGGACTCCTTCCAGGGCCATCAGGGTTGTAATGGGATTACGATCCCTGGCATACAGGCCTTCAATTGCATGGGCCATAGCATTCAGGCCGCTGGTCACACTCGTCGACACCGGTAGATCAACTGTGAGTTCGGGATCGTAGAAGACCGCATCAGGAAGAATGGAAGCGTCTCTGACAGTTGTCTTTACGCCATTTTCAGTCTCGCCCAATATCGGAGTGACTTCGGATCCGGCATAGGTGGTTGCCACTGCTATCTGTACTGCATTGGTCCTATGAGCAACCGCCTTGCCTAACCCTATGGTGGAGCCACCTCCAAACGCGACCAGACAGTCAGCTCCAGTCCTTTCATAGACATCAATCGCCTGCCTGGTAATCTCCAACGGCGTGTGCATCACCGCACCGCTGAATACCCCGCCCGCCAGTTCACCCAGCTGCGCATTGATCAGTCGAGCATTTTCCTCTTGAGAAGGAGTGCAGAGAACCAGTGCACGATTACCGCCCAACCGACGGACTTCATCGGCCACGCTCTTGGAGCTACCTGCCCCGAAAACAATATGTGCGGGATTGGCACTATAGGTGAACGCCTGCATATAAGACCCCATAACCAAGGTAGAGAGGAGCAGGACACAAGCTACGGGGATTTGGGGCCGTCAACCAATATTGATTGGGTACCAAACAATACCCTGGAGGTATGGAGCTCGAAGTGATTCCCCCCAATGCCATCATGCGTCTGACCAATACGATCCTGGAGGAGCTCGTGGAAAACCGCCTTTCAGGCCGTTACCCTGCCCCCCCCTCCGATATTTCGGACCCGCGGTTTGCGACCGCTACTGCGAACCTGCCAGCCCGAGACGTTCACGCACGGCCGGCTCCCGGCTGGTCTTCAGCCCGGCGGCCTTGCCTTCCTCCAGAGCGATCTCGGCGGGCACGCCCATCTGATGGCGATACAGTGCCCACATCGCGCCTACCCGGTTACTGCTGGCGCAGTGCACGAGAATGGGGTAATTGCCCGTCGCGGAGACGATCCCTGCGAACTCTCGCACCTGCTCTTCGGTCGGAGCTTTGCTGGAGACACTGATGCTGTAGAAATTCAGCCCGGCGTCATGGGCGGCTTCACGCTCCGCTTCCAGGCCTTCGCGGGGATTGAGCAGGCTCACAACCGTTTTGAAGCCCATACCCTTCAGCTCCGCCATCGCACCATCGGCCAGCTGGCCACCAGTTCCGATGAACGGCGCCGGGCGGTTATAGTTGCCCACCGCTCGGGTCATTTCGTCACCGTATGGCGCCAAGCCGATATCACGGCTGATATCGAAAGGCAGCCCCCGCTGGGCGGCCTTCTCCGCTACGGATGCCTGATGACGGTCAGCATCGTCTGCCTGGAAATGGGCACAGCCTGTGGCCCCCAGACTGAGAGTGAGCACCAGACCAACGGGCAGTGCTGCTTTCATCACGCGATTCCTGATCATCGTTTCTCTCCTTTCTCTATATTAATAATTTCTAATATAAAGACTGAAGAGCATCCAATGCAAATACAAGAGCCGTTCAACGCAGTATAATTGGGGCCCAAAACCGGGGAGCGACACATGGAACCAGACGACTACGCCAGTACCCTGCAGCAGTTCAGCGACACATCCGCCCTTACGCCGGATGAAATGGCTGAGCACGCGGCCGAGGCGACCCAGGTCCTGAAGTCGATCGCCAACCCCAACCGGTTGATGATTCTGTGCACGCTGACTGAGGGCGAGAAGTCCGTGGGGTCTATCAACAGCAGTGTGCCGCTCAGCCAGTCAGCGCTCTCCCAGCATCTGGCACGTCTCAGGGATGAAAACCTTGTCACCTTCAGGAAGGAGGGACAGTCGGTGCTCTACCGGATCCGCGACCCGAGGATTGTGGCGCTTATGAGCCGCCTGTACGAGCTCTACTGCGCGCCCGATTCAACAGGTCGGGGGGAGGACTGATCACCCGCGCTTTCTCTGCCGCGGCAGTGGCGGGTAACAGACTGGCGCTCCATGATCTCCGTCAGGGGTTTTATCCGGGAATACCGCAATCAGCCTGCCCTGCAGTAAGGGAGAGGGCACACGGAGCAGGTACTGGGCACATCCTTGATGACGGCAACTTCCACCCTGTCAGTAGCGGAATCACCGCTCCTCGCAGAGCAGGAAGCCGCTACCAGTACCAGACCAAGAACCAGAGGGGCGAGCCGCATGAGGACTATCCATGAGAACTGAGGGTTCTGTTCACAGGGTAGACCCCAATACGACAATCTTCCTTCATGATCCGGGCCCGACTCACTCCAGTCGGAGGATCGGCTTGACCGTGGTCCCGTTCTTCGAGTCCTCAAACGCCTGGCTGATCTCACTGAAGCTGTAGAAACGGACCAGCTTATCGAACGGAAAGCGGCCGTCCCGGTAATAATCCACCAGCTGCGGGATGAAGACCCGGGGCACCGAATCCCCCTCGATCACGCCGATCATGGACTTGCCCTCGGCCATCAGGTCCTCGTGCACATTCAGCGTCACGTCCGGTGTTACACCCACGATCGCTGATACCCCGAGCGGACGCAGGGCCTGGAGCGACTGGCGGACCACTGCGGGCACTCCGGTGGTCTCAACAGCGTACTCACTGCCGCCGCCGGAGATCCCGCGGATCCCCTCAACCACGTCGTCCTTTCCACCATTGAGCACGTGGGTCGCGCCCAGCTCACGAGCCAGTTCAAGACGGCTGTCGTGAACATCAACGGCAATGATTTGGTGACACCCGGCAATGGCCGCGGCCATGATTGCGCTCAGGCCAACCGCACCGCAGCCATAGACCACAAGGCTGGTCCCGAACTCCGGCTTGAGACGGTTGAGCACCGTGCCCGCACCGGTCTGGATGCCACAGCCCAGAGGGCCGAGAAGGGCCAGGTCCACATCCTTATCCACCTTCACCGCGTTGTGCGCACTCACCACGGAGTGGGTGGCAAACGAGGACTGCCCGAAAAAGGTTGAGATCGCTTCACCGTCCTTGTGCAGCCGGTGACTGCCATCATCCATGGCACCGCCGAAATTGAGCTCATTGAAGGTCGAGCACACCGTGGGATGACCTGTGAGGCAGCGCCCACACTGGCCACAGTGCGCGAACGACAGAGCAACATGGTCCCCGACCGCCAGATCGGTCACGCCCTCGCCGACCGCATCAACTACCCCGGCACCCTCATGGCCAAGGACAATGGGATAGGGGGAGATGCCCAGATCCCGTGCCACGGCATCCGTGTGGCAAACGCCGGTGGCGACGATCCGAACCCGGATCTCACCCAGGGCGGGCTCCGCCAGCTCCACGGTATCAAGAGCGAAGTCCTCGCTCTGACCCGTTGTTACAGCAGCCTGAATCTGCATCAGTAGCTCCTCATTCCAGTAATCCCGTTGCGGGAACCGGGGCGGGCCACTGGTCCGCCCCATGGGTCCAGTCTTACAGCGCCTTGGTCAATTGCAGCCTCAGGGTATCACCCTGGCTTTCCAGACCATTTTTCACGCCGCCTGCACTGGCATCGTATTCATGGTAATAGGCGGCCTTCAGGTTCAGCCCCAGGGAACGCCAACCGTAACCAACCTCGGCACCCACGGCATGCCGCTCGGCCTTCTCCGTAATGGGGGTACCTTCGTCGGACTCCAGCTGCCAGGCGTTATAGCCCACCAGGCCCAGCTCAACGCCGTTACTGAGACGATGCCCGAAGCCCCACTCAACCAGCCAGCTGTCTCCGGGGGTAACACCGGTATCCTCCTGCTCGCCCTTGGTCTCGTAGCGCGACAGCGCCGAAACATTCCAGCGTTTCGCCTCATCAAAATGCCACATGCCACCCAGGGTGATCATGGTGGTCTGATAGCCCTTGCCGACCGAGGCTGGGTTGTTCTGATCGAAATCAGCGGTATCAAACCACTGCCCGGCCGCGAAGGTGGCATCCCACTGCTTGCCGTGCCAGCCGAGGATGACAGGCCCGAGGAAGATATCCCCCACCCCGTCATCGTCAAAGGTATTACCGCCGGCCACATCAAGCTCAAACTCGTTATCCAGCATGGGAATAATCGCCTCCATGCCGTAATCAGCCCCGAGTACATCCACATCCGTCATCCAGATGAACCGGTGTGCCAGAGCCGTAACGGAGCCGGTGTTACTACCGGGCGCGGCATCGCCGGAGGTGGTGTTGAACTCATCAATGTCGTAATGGAACAGGTAACCGCGGTAATACAGCCCCTCGGGTGGTGTAGCGGTCGCGCCCAGCCCCTCGATGCCCAATGGGTAGTGCCCGTTCAGTGCTGCGGCGGGCATTGCGGTGGTGGCGCCAAGTGCGGCGAGGCAGATTGCTGTAGTCTTTTTCATGGCCTGTTGTCTCTTTTGTTCAGCCTGATGAATCCGGCGCCTGGGAGGCGCCGGTACGTCTCAGAGGAAAATTCAGAACGGATAGTCGCGTGGTGTGTGCTGGACGCTGATCCAGTGGTCGGTGGTGAACTCATCAATGGCCCAGTCACCGTTGAAGCGACCCAGCCCGGAGTTCTTCTCGCCACCAAAAGGCACATGGGGCTCGTCGTTGACCGGCATGTCATTGACGTGAGTCATACCCGCCTGGATGCCCTGAGCGAACCGTACGCCGCGCTCAAGGTCACCACTGAATACCGCGCTGGAAAGGCCGTACTCAGTATCATTGGCAAGCTCCAGCGCATGGGCCTCATCACGTGCTTTCTGGATCCCGACCAGGGGACCGAAGATCTCCTCCCGACTGATGTCCATGTCCGGTGTCACGTCACCGAAAACATGCGGTGGCACCAGCTGGCCATGGATCTCGCCATCGAGAAGCACGGTCGCACCCTCCTTCCGGGCGGTGGCGATCTTCTCTTCAAGACCCTCGCGCTGCTTCGGATTGATCACCGGACCCACCGCGGTAGCAATGTCACCGGGATCACCCACCTGCAGCGTTTTCACTTTGGCGACAAACCGCTCGACAAAGTCGTCATAGACGCTCTGGTCGACAATGATGCGGTTGATGGCCATGCAGATCTGGCCCTGGTGAAGGAACTTGCCGGTGACCGCAGCACTGACGGCCTGGTCCACATCCGCGTCGTCCAGAACGACGAAGGGGCTGTTGCCGCCCAGTTCCAGCGCCACATTCTTGATGAACTGACCGCCGCTGGCGGCGCGGCCGATGCCCCGGCCCACTTCCGTGGAGCCAGTGAATGAAATCAATCGGGGGACCCGGTGCTCAACAAAGGCATCACCGATTTCGCTGCCGGCACCGACCACCACATTGAACACACCAGCGGGAACGCCGGCTTCCTCAAGGATCTTGCCGATCAACAGCCCACCGGTGACCGGTGTATCACCCGCCGGCTTCACGACCACCGCGTTGCCAAGGGCAAGCGCTGGCGCGATTGAACGCTGGGAAAGGTGGAGCGGAAAGTTCCAGGGGCTTATGACGCCCACCACGCCCAGTGGCCCGCGATACACCCGGTTCTCCTTACCGGGAATATCCGATGGCTGGGTGGTCCCGTGGACACGGAACGGCATACCGGCTGCCTCCTGGGTGATGCCACGGGCGGAACTCCACTCGATGGTGGCCTTGAGGCGTGTGCTGCCGGACTCGCGGATCAGCCAGTCAATGATCTCCTCCTGGCGTTCATCAAAGATCTCCACCGCCCGCTTGAGCACGGCGCTGCGTTCGGAGGGGCCGCGCGCAGCCCACTCCACCTGTGCCTTCTCGGCAGCACTGAAGGCTCTATCCAGATCGGCGCGATCAGCCAGCCCGATCGACAGCAATGTGTCGCCACTGTAAGGGTTGTTCACCTCGACGCTGCGCTGACTGCTGCCCTCAGACCACTCGCCGGCGATGAACTGGCGTTCGAAACCCGTATAGGTATTACTCATCATTACCCTCCTCAGCTGGGGTTACTGCCGGATCCCCGACTTACCAGGCGACAGAATCCCCTTCGGATCCAGTGCGTTCTTCAGCGTTTTGTGTACTTCACGCAGTGGCTCACCGAAGGTGCCAGCTACTTTCTCCATGAACTCGGTGTTGGTCCGATAGAGGCCGTAGCCGCGCTTGGAGAACTCATCGATGAGCTCAGAGAAGCAGTCATGCGCCCGCTGGGTCTCCTCCGGGTCCTGGCGGTTGTAGAGCAGGTCGATGACGTGGTGCATCTCCCGCCAGCCAACGATGTACTCAGCCACATAGTCAAACCCGTACTTGTCCAGAATCGACAGAGCCAACTGGGTCTGGTCGGCCGTTTCGCTGCCCTTGGCCTGGGACACCGGCGCGAACCACATCGAACCACCGCCACCACGCCAGTTGTAGAGGCCGAACTCTTCCAGGTTCATCTCGCCCTTCATCAGCTCTGAGCGGTAACGGAAGCCACCGCCGCGCTGCTCGGCCTCCTCGCCGTACATGATCTTGGCCTTGCCGCTCTTGCCAAAGGCCTGCTCGACAATCTTCCAGTTAACCTCGATCTGCTCCGGTGTGCCGTAGAGCGCAGCATAGACGTTCCACTCACCGATGCCCTCATCCTGCTTGATCGCTTCAAGCGCCTCGCGGGAGATGGAGCCATCACCGGTGTAGTAGTTCTTGCGCTCAACGTGGGTACCCGCATCCCATAGGGTATGTACAATCACCACAGCGTTCGGAATGATCTGGGAGATACGCAGCGGGCGCAGGGTTTCAACGATTTCGTCCAGGTCTTCGAGATCCGGGTACTGGATCACGAACGGCCGGTACGCCGGCGGCTCAGGCATGAGCCAGAGACCCATCTTGGTGACGATGCCGTAGTTGGACTGGGTGAACAGCCCATCGATGTAGGGGCCATAACCCCACTTGAACACCTGCCAGGAGCTGGAGTTCTCGATTCCGCCCATACCGGTGCGGACCTTCTCGCCATTGGCAAGCACCACCTCCATGCCGCACTGGAACATGAAGTGGTCACCATAGGGGGTGTAGCCCACCCCCCGGTCCAGGGTGTTGCCCACGGGGCCGGCGATCGCTGACGGCGCCGGCGGGTCCAGCATCAGGCGGTAGCCCTTCTCCTGGATGTAGTCGTAAAGCTGCTGGTAGGTGACGCCCGGCTCGATCAGGGCGGTGCAGACTTCCGGATCCACATCGATGATCCGGTTCATCCGCTTCATATCAAGAATGACCTGGCCGGTCTCGCCTGGTGCGGCAGAACCATAGCCGAGGTTCTTGCCCGTGCCAATCGTCCAGATGGGAATGGTGTACTCGTTGCAGAGGCGGGCGATTTCCTGCACTTCCTCGGTGGTGCCCGGCATCACGGCCGCTGACGGGATGTAGTCCTCGTCCGCGCCTGCCATCATGATCTTGGTGTAGGGGGCCAGTGCATCGCTTTCGGTCAGGACATTGTCAGCGCCCAGGGCCTCGCGCAGGCCTGCCAGGGCCCTGTCAAAGTCCGCCTCGGATACGCCTTTGGGAAGAATTCGCTGCGTACTCATGGTTCATCTCTCTTTATTGTGATTGGGCTCAGACCCGGACCAGAAAACTCAGTTCGCGGGTACCCGCTGTGCCGGCTTCGCGGAGGTTATGGTCCCGGCGTCCGGATGGCGGGTTCTGCGCCAGGCGGGCGTATTCGCGGCCCAGCGCCGTCTGCCAGCTGCTGTCCGCCTGTGCGAGGCTGTCGACAACGGCCCCGCGCTGGCTCACCAACTGGTGACCGTCCGCGCCGTGACGACCAAGCGCCAGAATCCGACCGCGACCCACCAGCTGGCTGGTCAGCAGAGCCATTCCCGCCTCGTCGGTAAAGCCGGCAGCCAGAGTTCCCCTGGGCAGATCCGCCAGCACCAGCGGGTCAAAGCGCCCCGCTTCCACGGGCCGCCAGCCGGCGCCACGGAGCCCGCGGGCCAGCTCCGAGCTGGAGCGGTCACTGCCAAAAACCCGGATCTCACCGTTGCTTGCCAGGCCCTCCGCCATGGCCTGCCCAACCCAGCCAGTGCTCAGTGACACCGGCACGGCGGCTCCCAGTGCAGCACCATTGCGGAGAAGCTGTCTGCGCGTCATGGTCATGGCTCTACTCCCCATCCTGTTGCGCGAACTCACCGCGTGCCAGTGCCTCGGCAAGCGCCTTCAGCTCCGGATCGCTGATTTCGGACTTGCGGAAGGCGGGCATGGCGGCATTGCCATGGCGCACCATGGTCCGGATAAAGGAGGCGCGCCCTTCCCTTGATGACTTGGGTACCTTCTGGGTGATGACCGGACCGACTCCCATGGCAGGGTCATGGCAGTGAGCACAGACCTGGTCGTAAACCTCGGCCGGCTCGCGCGGCTCGGAAGCCATGGCAGCGGTTGCTGAGAACACCGCGGTGAGCGCGGCGCCGCTGATCAGGGCAAGGCGTAGCGGCCTCATCCTGGAAATGGATCGCAGTGGTGCGGTTGTTGTGTTCTTCATAGCGTTGTCACCCGTCATTTCGCCAGGGGCATGTGATCGGCTTGTCCACGCAGTGCGGCACCGGCCTGAACGCTCCGGAAGGCAGGCACTGCGCATCCCCTGAGGGGAATACAACCTCCATGCCACAAAACTGAAACAGTCCGTTGTGCGGTAACTTGGCTATGACCTCACCCTATTATGGTACGCTTTACGAACATATGTTCGTTTTCATGATCAATGATATGATCAACACTTAACGAAATGATCAAATCCCTGTGATCAGCAGCGCCGTGGTAGGCTTTCACACTTCACCAACGCACCGGAGTTCTATGCGTCTCTCATCCTCCGACTATCCCAGTGCCCGGGACCTGATGGATGCCCTGCGCTTTCTTCCCGAGCAGGGCCAGGTCTGGCTGGGCGAGCAGCGCATGCTGGTCATGCCGGTTGCGGCATCCAGTTTCTTCCGTAATGAACTGATCAAGACACTGGGCGTGGAGCGCGCGAAGGGGCTGTTCATGCGCCTCGGCTATTACTCCGGGAGCATGGACGCGGAACTGAGTGAGTCCCTCAGGGGGCAGACACTGAGTCTGGAGGAACAGTTCTTCGCGGGGCCGCAGCTGCATGCGCTCAAGGGGCACGTCAGGGCGGTACCGGTCAACCTCGAGCTGGATCTGGCCAACGACCGTTTCTACAGCGAGTTCATCTGGGAAGGCTCCTTCGAGGCGGATGCCGCGCGCCAGCGGGGCATCCAGGACGAGCCGGCCTGCTGGACACTGCTGGGCTATGCCTCGGGCTACGCCACCCAGCTTCTGGGGCGTGAAGTCCAGTACCGGGAGGTTGCCTGCCGGGCCTGTGGTCACGATGAATGCCACATCGTGGGCCGCCTCGCCGGGGAGTGGTCCGACTACCAGGCATTCGCGGATATGCTGCGCGAAGCCCCTCTGATCGACGAGCTCTATGAACTCCAGGACCGGATCGCGACCCTGGAAAGCAACCTGGCGCGCAGCCATGACCAGGAGAGCTGGGGCCCGATCGGCACCGCTCCGGCCTTCCGTGAGATGCTGTCCATGCTCGACAGTGCGGCACCCTCCGAGGTGCCGGTGCTGCTGCTTGGCGAGACCGGCACCGGCAAGGAGATCCTGGCCCGGCGCCTGCACGACCACAGCCCGCGGGCAGATGGCCCCTTTGTGGCCATGAACTGTGCCGCCATACCGCCGGAACTGATCGAGTCCGAGCTTTTCGGTGTCGAGAAGGGCGCCTTCACGGGCGCGAACCAGTCACGCATGGGGCGGTTTGAGCGGGCCAACGGTGGCACCCTGTTCCTGGATGAGCTCGCGGAACTCCCACCGCGTGCCCAGGCCGCTCTGCTGCGCACGCTGCAGGAACACCAGATTGAACGGGTGGGCGGCGAGAGCGTGCGCAACGTGAATGTGCGCATTGTTGCGGCCACGCATACCGACCTGCCCGATCGTGTCGCCCAGGGCCAGTTCCGGGAGGACCTGTTCTACCGGCTCAATGCCTTCACCGTCACAGTGCCCCCACTGCGCGAGCGGGTGGACGACATCCTGCCATTGGCACAGCACTTCCTCCAGCAGGCCGAACAGCATTACCAGCGCCGCACCCAGGGATTCTCGGACCAGGCCCGCTCAACCATGCAGCAGTACCACTGGCCCGGTAATGTCCGCGAGTTGAAGAACACCATCGAGCGGGGGGTCATACTCACCGCCGACTCCAAGCACATCACCGAGAAAACCCTGTTCGGAGCCTACCGTGTTCCCACGGTCGAACGGGACCACGCACAGGGACTGGATAACGCCGGCATGCTGACCGGCGGTGACAGCACCGCAACACCCGAGCCAACCGCGGAAGAGCGTATCCAGCCCCTGCTCGACGCCGGCATGACGCTGGAAGAGGTGGAACAGAAACTCATTGAGACCGCGCACGCCGAAGCCAACGGCAACGTCACGGCAGCGGCCCGGCGCCTGGGGATGACCCGGGCAGCCTATGCCTACCGGCTTAAGAAATACGGGATTCGTTCATGAGGCAGGCAACGCCTCCGCCGGGTCCGCCTCACTGACGAAGAAGGCCTGATGGCGCTGGAGCTCCCGTGCCGCGTGGCGCGTCAGCCGGGCCAGCTCCAGGTGCTGGCGCCGCTCCAGCGTATCCGCCAGGCGCTCAAGCGCCCTTGCCGCCTGCCGCGGATGGGTCTGCAGATCCCCTACCCGGCGCAACACCGCCTCCACACGCCTGGCAGTCCCAGGGTCCACATCCGCACTCAGCCGATACTGCTGCAGTGCCTGAAGAGCCTGCCCCAGGATCAGGGCGGCGAGACTGCCATCCAGGAACTGGTGGGTGGGTAAGCCACGCAGGTGGGCCCAGTACAGCAGGCGCATGACCCGGTGGTAGAAGCGGGCCTGCCAGAAGCGCAATCCCTCCCGGCTGTCCTTACCCGCGAGCGCCACCAGTTCGCGGGTCATCATCCGGTGCAGCTGCTGCTGTCGACGGCGTGCGTCTGTCGGGTAGATCGTGCGGAATGCCAGAAGCGCGAGCAATGGCCCGGCCACAACCGCCAGTGCCTTGGTCAGGGACTCCGCGAAGGTCGCGGTCAGCGGCAGATCCGGCTGGGACAGCAGCAGGAAGATCATCACCACATCCATGGATCCACTCTGGGTCCTGCGATGGGAGAATGGGATCACCGTTAACAGGATGAACGGCAGCATCGACAGAACCAGGACCCACTCGTACCCCGCCAGCGGCCAGACCAGTGCCTGCAGCACTACCGCGCAAGTGCCACCCACCGACTGCCAGGCGAAGATGCGCCGCATGATCCAGGCAGGGTTCTCGAAGGTCGAAAACAGGGTCACCTTGACCGAGGTCCCCAGCATCACATAGGCGCCCGCGGACCACCCCGAGGCAATCCAGCACAGCCCCACAATCAGAAGCACACCGGTGGTGCGCAGCATCACCTGGCGCACATGGATCCAGTCGCGGTGGCGGATGATGTGGCGCCGGTCATTCTCCAGGCGGATTCGGCCAGTATCCCGGAAATACTGGCGCTCCCTGAGCGCATGGGCGAGCCGGCCCAGTGCGTCGGCCAGAGCCGGCGTGGTGTCCGTAGCAAGGTCACTGGCGCGCTGGACCGCCGCCGCCACTTCAGCCGGTGGCGCCCCGCGGTCCATGGCGACCGCCGCCTCACGCACGGCATCCCGGGTCTGCGGACCCGGCAGGCGCGACAGACGACCGCGTCTGAGCCACAGAAGAATCGCGATCAGCGCCGAGAGAATGGCCCGCTGGGAGCGCGCCGAATGCGAGGCTTTCCGGAGGCCGATTGCCACGGTTTCCAGCTTCACCTCAAGGGAGGCGATCCCGACCGCCAGTTTGTTCGGATCCCGGGGTTCGTCGTCATAGATGCCGTCCAGGCGGGCAACGAGCTGATGCAGGACCCCGGAGGTCAGGCGCCGGCCGCGCATGATCAGTTCACTGCTGGAGGCCTTGGGCGTGAACACCAGCCCCACCAGCATGGCCATTACAACGCCGAGCAGAACGGTCAGGAGCCGGTCGATGCCCAGCTCTGTGACACTCATGGAGGCGGACATCCCCAGCAGCGCAACCATTGCGGCCGAATAGCCGGAAAGCAGGGTTGCGTAGGAGAGCAGGCTGTAGAGGGCATTGCCGACGGCGGCGCAGAGGCCCACCCACAGGGAAAGACCCACCACCAGCCAGATCAGGTGATCGCCGGCGGCCATCAGCAGCACCAGCCCCACGCCCGTGCCAATCACCGTTCCGAGCATCCGGTAGAGGCTCTTGGCTATCAGCTGCTGGCGCAGGGGCTGGGAGGCGGCCCATACCGTCATGGCGGACCACTGGGGATGCTCCAGCCCCAGGATCCACGCCAGGGCCAGAGCAAGGCAGGCGGTGAGTGCAGTCTGCAGACCGAACCGCAGACGCTCAACGTCAAATCCCTTGCCGGCAAACCAGTCCGGCAGGCTCCGTGGGCTGGTCATGCTGTATCGGCCACCATCAGAAGTCGAAGAAAACGGTTTCTCCATCACCCTGCAAACGGATATCAAAACGGTAGCGTACCCGATCGCCATCACCCGCTTCCCGCGAGGCGATCAGCGTCTGGCGCCGTGTCGGGGATTCAATCCGGCTCAGGACCGGACAGTGCGCGTTGGCGTCCCTCTCGTCATCGAAGTAGAGGCGCGTCTGCAGATGCACGTTAACGCCACGCGCGAAGATGGACAGGTTGATGTGCGGTGCCATGGGCTGACCACTGGCATGGGCAACCGGCCCGGGCTTGATGGTCTGGAGGGACCATTCACTGCTGCCCTCAAAGGTGGTCGCCGTGCGCCCAAAGCTGTTGAAGGCGTTGCGCAGATCGAAGAACGGCTGATAGACCCCTTTCGCATCCGCCTGCCAGGCCTCGATCAGCGCATCGCGCACCAGATCGCCATTGCCGTCGATGACGGTGCCCACGACTTCAATCGGCTCGCCTTCAGCCTCCGGCCCGGCCATGCGGTTCCAGATCTCCTCATCGCGGGCGGGGAGCCCGGCCACGGATGGGGCAAGGCCGATGTGGACATAGGGACCCGCGGTCTGTGACGCCGTCTCCCGCAGAATCAGCTCGCTGGTGGACTGGGTGTTGGGCTGTTGCATGCGTTTCCCTCCCTCACTGATTCTCAAAATAGGTCTGAAGCCTACCCCGCACCACCAGATCAAACCGGTAGGCCAGGCAGTCCATGGGCTTGCTGTGCGCCATATCCAGGCGTCCGATCATGGTCTCAACCGCGTCCGGATCGTTGACCGTGTTGACGATCGGGCAGCGGGGGATCAGGGGATCGCCCTCGAAGTACATCTGCGTGATCAGCCGGGTCGAAATGGACGGCCCCATTACGGAGACATGGATATGCGCCGGACGCCAGCTGTTGGGATCGTTCGGCCAGGGATAGGGCCCAGGCTTGATGGTGCGGAAGCGGTACCAGCCCTGCTCATCCGTCAGGGTCCGGCCCACACCGCCGAAGTTCGGATCCAGCGGTGCCAGATAGTTGTCATTGCGATGCCGGTAGCGGCCGCCGGCGTTCGCCTGCCACATCTCAACCAGTGTATTGGGTACAGGCTTGCCGAACTGGTCGATCACGCGGCCGAACATGATGATGCGCTCACCCACCGGCAGCGCCTGGCCCTGGGTGAAGTTCAGGAGCAGATCATTGTCGTAGCGGCCAATGCGCAGCCCGCTGAAATCCGGGCCGCCGATCTCGGAAACACTCGGGCTCTGCATACTGACCAGCGACTGCTGGGGAGACCGCGCCACCGAGGTCTTGTACCCGGGTGCGTAGGCCGGCGGGTGCCAGTTGCGGTCGCGCTCCACAAAGCGCGTTTTCTCATCGTGCATTGTCATCATCCTCAAACGTTGTGTCTGACGGTCTCCGGGATCACTCGCCCCAGCCCAGTTCCTTCGCCATGGCAAAGGCATGATTGGCCGCGGGCACCCCACCGTAGACCGCTACATGCATCAGAACCTGGCGCATCTCCGCCTCGGTGATGCCGATGCGTTTCGCGGTCTTCAGATGCAGCTCCAGCTCCTCACGCCCCAGGGCGGCCAGGATGCCGGTGGTGATCAGGCTGCGCTCTCGGCGCCCAAGATCCTCATTGCCCCACAGCTCGCCCCAGGCAAGGCGGGTGATCATCTGCTGGAAGGGGGCATCGAGACTGTTCATGTTCTGGGTGGAGCGGGCCACGTGCTCCTCACCCAGCACCTGCTTGCGGGTTTCCTGGCCGGTGGCGTAGTCAACGCCGTTCGCGCCCACATCCCCACGCTCGACCGCCAGAACCTTCACCAGCTTCTCTGCGAAGAGCCGGGGAACCTCGACGGAAGGCACGTGCCCGACGCCTTGCAGGATCTCCAGGGGAGCCCCATTAAGCTCACCCGCGAGGGTTTCCAGGGTCGCGGAGGGCGTTGCCTGGTCTTCGGTGCCCCCGAAAAGGCAGACCTTCGGTGCCGCGGCATCGGAAGCCACGCCCTTGAACTGCCCCATGAACGAGGCACGCCCCAGCAGCTCGCAGAGCTGGGCGTAGGATTCATCGTCGCCACGCCCCATCTGGACACACCACCCCGCTTCCAGTCCGGGCTCCGCCTCAAATGCCGATGGCGCGAACCAGCGGGGCACGATGTCGGCGGCCGCCGCGGCCAGACCCTCGGTGCGCACCCGCTGGGCGCGCGTGTTCCAGAGTTCTGCATTACCGATGACCGCACCGGTGTTGGTCAGAGTGGCTGAAAGAAGCCGGTCATTGTGGGCGGCGATCAGCTGCTGACCCACCACGCCCCCGATGGAGGTGCCCACGAAATGGAAACGGCCAGCACCTGCATGATCCACCAGCGCCAGTGCCTCGGCGGCCAGATCCTGCGGTGTGACCTGATCGCCGCGCACAGAATCACTGGCACCGTGGCCGGGCAGGTCCCAGGTCAGCACCCGGTAACGGGGCAGCAGCATGGGCAGGATGTCGTCCCACACTGCCTGGGTCATACCCAGCGGGTGCGCCAGCACCACCAAGGGGTTCGCCTCCGCACCGAGCAGGCGATACGCCACGCTGCGGCCATTGTGAGAAAGAAACGCCATGGAAGCCTCCGTTTATGCCCGCTCAATCAGTGTCGCGATGCCCTGCCCAACGCCAATGCACATGGTGCACAGTGCGTAGCGCTTGCCGGTGTTCTGCAGTTCATGCATGGCGGTCACCAGCAGGCGGGTGCCGGACATCCCCAGTGGATGACCCAGGGCGATGGCGCCACCATTCGGGTTGACCCTGGGGTCGTCGTCCGCCAGGCCGAGATCGCGCATGCACGCCAGCGACTGGGAAGCGAACGCCTCATTGAGCTCGATGACGTCGATGTCATCCAGGCTCATGCCGGTGCGCGCCAGCAGCTTCTTCACCGCCGGTACCGGCCCATAGCCCATGATGCGCGGTTCGACCCCGGCTGTCGCCATGCCGATGACCCGGGCCATGGGTTTGAGACCGTGTGCATTAACGGCCTGCTCACCGGCGACCAGCATCGCGCCGGCACCGTCCTTCACGCCGGAGGCATTACCGGCGGTCACGGTCCCACCCTCACGGAAGGGGGTGGGCAGGGCCGCCAGCTTCTCCAGGCTGGTTTCGCGCAGGTGTTCGTCCTGATCAAAGATCAGCGGGTCCTGCTTGCGACGGGGCACCTCGATGGGGGTGATCTCCTGCCCCAGCCGCCCTGACTGCTGGGCGCTGGCGGCCTTCTGTTGGGAGCGCAGGGCAAAGGCGTCCTGATCCTCCCGGGCGATGCCGAATTCCTCGGCCACGTTCTCGGCCGTCTCGGGCATGGAGTCGATGCCGAAGTCGCGCTTCATGACCGGATTGACGAAGCGCCAGCCGATGGTTGTGTCCTCGATCTGCTGCCCGCGCGCAAATGCGCTTTCGGCCTTGCCCATCACATAGGGCGCGCGGGACATGGACTCCACGCCACCAGCCAGTGCCACGCCCATTTCGCCGGCGCGGATGGCGCGGAAGGCGGTGCCCACGGAATCCATACCGGATCCGCAGAGGCGGTTCATGGTTGTTCCGGGTACCGATGTCGGCAGGCCGGCCAGCAGCGACGCCATACGCGCCACATTACGGTTATCCTCGCCCGCCTGGTTGGAGCAGCCCATGAAGACATCATCGATAGCCGCGGGCTCGAGCCCGGGCGCCTGCTCCAGCACAGCCCTGAAAATAGTGGCGGCAACATCATCCGGGCGCACACTCGCCAGGGTCCCGCCGAAACGACCGACCGCCGTGCGGCGCGGATGACACAGATAAACATTTTCCATGATGCCTCCCTATTCCTGCTGACCGGAGTGGGCCCGTTCCGTACGCGCCTTGAGCTCGCGCAGGATCGACAGTTCATTCTCATCGGGCACCGGCGTGGTTTCCAGCTGCTCCGCGAACCGGATCTCCCAGCCGGTGGCCTCAACAACGTCCTCCCGGGTCACGCCGGGGTGCAGAGACACCACTACCAGCTCCCGGGTCTCTGCGTCCGGCTTCATCACGCACAGGTCCGTGATCACACGGCTCGGGCCACGGCCGATGTTCGGGACACCGTCGCGCGCCTTGCCATCACGACCAAAGCCAACCGTGGTGATGAAATCCACGTCCTTCACGAACGCCCGCTTCGAGTGCTTGAGGGTGATGAAGACCTCCCCGGCACTGGTTGCGATCTCCGGGGCACCACCGCCGCCCGGAAGGCGAACCTTGGGTTCCCTGTAGTCGCCGATCAGCGTGGTGTTGAGGTTGGCGAAGCGATCAATCTGTGCCGTGCCCAGGAAGCCCACATCGACCTTGCCGCCCTGGAGCCAGTACCGGAACATCTCCGGAACCGCCACCGTGGTCAGCGCGGAATCACTGAGCTCGCCGTCGCCGATCGACAAGGGCAGGATGTCGGGTTTTGTCTGCAGGGTGCCGGATTCGTAGATCAGCACCACGTCCGGGGCATGGGTCAGCCGGGCCAGATTGGCCGCCTCTGAAGGGAGACCAATGCCGACAAAGCAGGTTGTGCCGTTCTCCAGCGCGCGGGCCGCCGTTACCGTCATCATTTCAGAGTTGGTGTACTCGGAACCCATCAGACTTGACCTCCCGCGCTTTCGGCGCTGTTCAGCACATGATCGTTGAGCCACTGGGTGAAGGTGTCACGGTCGCGGGCGATTTCATCCCACTTCTTGTAGAAGCGGTTATCGCGCTCGTAATAGCCGTGAGTGTAAGAGGGCAGCGCCCCCTTCTCCGCAACCGCAATGGCATCGATGGCCCAGCTGGGGAGCACGCATGCATTCGGGTGTGTATCCAGCTCACCGACGATCTCCTCAACCGTGATGATGCTCTGACTCGCCGCCAGCACCGCCTCCTTCTGGACCCCGACAATGCCTTCGATGAGGACATTGCCGTGACGGTCCGCCTTCTGGGCATGAACGATGGAAGTATCCGGACGGACGGAGGGCACGGCAGCCAGCCGCTCACCGGTAAACGGGCACTCGATGAACCGGATCTGCTCGTTCACGCTCGGCAGTTCACTGCCGATGTAACCGCGCAACACCGCCATCGGCAGGCCGGCCGCGCCAGCTTCAAAGGCACAGGCCATGGCGGCGTGGCTGTGTTCCAGAATCTCAACCGGATGCGGCCAGCCCTTTTCCACGGCATCGCGCAGGCGATGCAGTGAGCCGACCCCGGGGTTGCCGCCCCAGGAAAAGATCACTTTCCGGGCGCAGCCGGCGCCAATGAGCTGATCATAGATCAGGTCCGGCGTCATCCGGATCAGGGTAAGGTCCCGCTTTTTCTGCCGGATGACCTCATGGCCCGCGGCGAAGGGGATCAGGTGGGTGAAGCCTTCCATGGCCACGGTGGAACCGTCCTGAACGTAGCGCGCCACCGCGTCATGAAGGCTGAGAAACTCGGCCATGGTGGATGCCTCTTCTGACTTGTTGGGACTCGCAGACTATAAGTTCGCTCAACGAACATATATTCTTTATACGAACAAATTACTCCCGAACACCCTGCCAAGTCAAATGGCCGAAAAAGACCCTCAGCGCGCTGGAGCCGTGAGCCACTGCCTGGCCCGCTCAATCTGGGCGCTGCTGCTCCCGGTATAGGCTGCGGGATCACAGGCGGTGTGCAGTTCCTCTGCGGGCACTTGGCCCGCAACACGGGGATGCGCCGCAAGGACCTCCGCATAGGGACGCGACTCCCTGCGGGCGGTTTCCGCGGCCTCGGCGCTCACGGCCCTGGCCGCCTCCGCGCCCAGAGCGGGGGTAAGCAGGCGGGCAACCGGTTCAGCCATGATGCCGCCCCCGGTCACCGCAAGGTTGCGCCGCATGGCCTCCGGGTGAACCTCCAGGCCTTCCAGAAGCGGCACCAGCTGCTCCAGGGCACCCTCCACAAGCAGAGCGCTTTCCATCAACGGCGCCCACTCCGCGTGCCACTCACCGAGCCCCCGCTCGAGCGGCTGGGCTGCGGCGTTCATCAGGGTGCCGGCGTGGCCATGGACCTGACGCGCGGCACTGCGGATCAGGGCGCTGCGTACCGGGTTACGCTTGTGCGGCATGGAGGAGGACTCCCCCATGCCTGGGGCGGCCGGTTCCGCGACCTCACCAATCTCGGTCTGGGTGAGAAGCGCCACATCAAGCGCCACCTTCTCGGCCGCACCGGCAACGGCGTCCAGAGCGGTGCCCAGCGCGTGGATGGGGTAACGATCGGTATGCCAGGGCATCACCGGAGCGCTCAACCCAAGCTGTCGGGCCATGGCATCCATCAAACCAAGCCCTGTGCTGTCCCAGCCTGAATGCACACCGACCGCACCTCCGAACTGCACCGGCAGTTCAACAGCCATCAGCCGGCGACGGCACTGCTCCAGCCCGACGGCCCAATGGGCCACTTTCACACCAAAGGTGATCGGCAGTGCCTGCTGCATCAGGGTACGGCCGACCATGGGCGTTGCCGCGTGCCGTTCCATCAACGTCAGAGCCGCACTGCCGCAGCGCTGCAGCAGCCCGTCCACCGCCCTTAGCCGGGGCACCATCAGGCGCATCAGCGCGCTGTCCACCAGGTCCTGGCTTGTAGCGCCCTGGTGCCAGTAGCACCTGAGCTCCTGTGGCAGAAGCGCCCGGCCCTGCTTCACAAACGGGATGGCCGCATTGCCGCCATTGAGGGTTTCCCGGGCAATACCGGCAAGATCGAAATCCGCCCCTTCCAGATGTTCCCTGAGCTGGTCCGCCACGCCGACGGGAAACGCACCCGCGTCCTCCTGGGCACGGGTCAGCGCCAGCTCCACTTCCAGCATGGCCGAGACCATGGCCTGATCATCACACTCACTGAGCGCGCTCTGCCCCATGAAGGGGTGTTTCAGGAAAGACGCCGTCATTGCAAACCTCCCGGGCGGCGGATGTGTCTGGACAGACTTATAGCGTACATTTGTTCGGATTGCGGATGCCATCCCCCGGGCAGGAATCAGGCTGGCAGCGAACGCTGACGCTGACGGAAATCACGGGGCGCATACCCGGTCAGGCGCTTGAAGAAACGGGTAAAATACGCAGGCTCCGAGAACCCCAGGCTCTCAGCGACCTGCCCGATGCCCATGTTGGTGTAGGTGAGCTGGCGCTTGGCCTCCAGCAGCAGCCGCTCATGCAGGAGCTCCAGGGCACTGCGCCCCACCAGCCGCCGGCACAGCAGGTTCAGGTGCGCCCCGGTCAGCCCCAGTTGGCCCGCAAAAGCCTCCACGCTTGGCTGTTGCCGGAACTGGCCCTCGATCAGCGCCTGGTAGTTGTGAATGTGTTCCTCGGCGCGATCCGATGGCCCGGAATGGACCGATCCCCGCGGCGCCTGTGTCTCCATCAGGCGGCAGGCCTCCACGGTCAGCGCTGACGCCAACGACTCCAGAATCAGCTCCC
>NZ_CAJXMA010000015.1:0-48805 GCF_913056445.1 uncultured Halovibrio sp. | reverse complement strand
CCGGTGGCCGTCAGGGTCGCGAGGGTACGCCCGTGAAAGGCGTTTTCCATCACAATGATGCTGGGGTTGGTCACGCCGCGCTGGTGGCCGTAATGGCGTGCCAGCTTGATGGCCGTCTCGTTGACCTCAGCGCCGGAGTTGGCGAAGAAGGCACCGTCCATGCCGGTAAGGCTGCAGACACGGTGCGCCAGCTCCTGCTGGAGCTTGCAGTGGAACAGGTTTGAACAGTGGGTCAGGCGTTCCGCCTGTTGGCTTATGGCGCCCGCCACGCCGGGATGGCTGTGCCCCAGGCCGCATACGGCGATACCTGTGAAGGTGTCCAGGTAGCGCTGGCCCTCGGTATCATAGAGCCACATCCCGCGACCGTGTTCAAAGACGACGGGCAGGCGACCGTAAGTGTTGAGCAATGGCTGGTTCGCCATGGCAGAGGGCCTCACTGAAACAAAAAAGGCAGCCTTCAAAGCTGCCTCCGTGTGAAGCCAATACTAGCGTTAAACTCGGGGGCTGGCAAACCGGGCCGGTGGCTGCACGCTTCGCCGGAAGGCTGTAGCGAATAACCCAGTACAATGGTCAGGTATGGGTATGTCCTGTAGAATGAAGCCCGATAACGATCAGCGTGTTCCAGCTGGAGGATCAATGGACATCAACGACACCATCAAGCAACAACTCAGTGAAAACCCCATCCTGCTGTATATGAAGGGAACGCCCCAGGCGCCCCAGTGCGGGTTTTCCGCCAAGACGGTCCAGGCTCTCATGGCCTGTGGCCAGCGTTTCGCCTACGTGAATATTCTCGATAACGACGAGCTGCGCGAAGGGCTCAAGGTCTATTCCAACTGGCCGACCTACCCGCAGCTGTACGTGAACGGTGAGCTGGTCGGTGGCTGCGACATCATCCTGGAGATGCACGAAAGCGGTGAGCTCCAGGAAGTGGTGGACAGTGCCGCCGAGGCAACCGAGGATAATTCCGGCGCCTGAGATCACTCCGGCCGGGCCGGCTCGAATATGAGCCGGACACTGAAGCGGCGGCGTCCCTCCGGTGGCACCGGGAAGGGCGTTGCCGCCAGGGCGGCTTCCCGCGCCACCCCATCAAGCTCCGGGATCCCCGAGGGTGTGCCCACCCGGGCCCGCCTGAGGGCTCCATTGGTCATAAGCCTCAGATCCAGGACTACCTCTCTGGGCTCCTCCAGTTCCGCCAGAAGCGGCGTGTATTCCACTTCCCGGGCAATCTGTTCCCACAGTGCGATTTCGTAGTCTGAGCGTTCCCGTCTGTCGTCCTGGCTGAGCCGGGTAACCGGTGTGCGCGTATCGGCCTCGTTGGCCGGGGCATCGTGGCCGGCGTTACTGGCCGCCTTGTCCGGCGAAGGCGATTCTTCGGGCTGGGCAGCGGTTTCCCGGGGGGCATCCTTTCCGTTGGCTTTTCCAGCCGGTGAAGCCGTCGGCTCCGCGGACCTGTCTGTTGTGCCCGGTGTGGTGGCGTTGGCTTCGGGAGCGCTGGTTTCCGGGGCCTCATCGCGCGGGGCCTTCTGGTCCCGGGTTCGGGGCGGGGACTCCGGCTGCACCGGTGACCGCTGGTTGCTGCTGCCCGGCGGAGCGATGCGTACGCTGACAGCCGGCGCGGGCTCTTCTGGAGCCGGCAGGGAAAGCCACGCATTGACCAGGGTGCCCAGGACCACATGGATAAAAAGGGCCACCGACAGCGCCAGTACAAGCGGGTAAGGGGTCTGTTGGTTCGGGGGCTCTGTCATGTACTCCAGGGCCGTTGGCCGTCCATGCTTTAGCCGGCCTTGCGGTTCAGGCCTCCGACAACGGCATGCAGTGCCCGGTCGATCAGTGCGCCCTGCTCGAGCAGGGTCATGCGCCCGCGCCTGAGCTCGTGGGCCAGGTCGGCGCGGCTCTTTTCCGCCACCTTCAGGCCCATGCGGTTGACGAATACAAAGCTGTCGGCATCCTCAATGACTGCGGACAGCTTACAGCGGAATTGGGTGCCGTTGACAAGGTGAAATTCCACCCAGTCGCCGATGCTGATGGTTTCCAGCTTCTCGTAGTGCTCCGCCATGGCGGCATCCTCGAACGCCTGGCTCTGCTTGACCGCGGTCTGTACGACAGGTCCCGGGGGCGGGCCGTCCTCGGCCGCTTCCGCCAGGGCCTGGCGGCGGAAGGCCTGGGTGAGATCCCGTTTGAGGCCTGTCATGGTCTCGTCCAGCCGGTTGGCATTGTAGGAGACTTCCTCCAGGCCGGCCCTGATGGTCTTGATCAGGGTGGGCACAAGGCGCACCCACTGCTCACGGCCATCGCTTTCCGCCTGGGGGCGCAGGCACCACAGCAGGTCGTCCACAACCCTGACGGTATGGGCCCAGCGGTGTTCGTTGTCATCGCGCAGATAGGCCAGGAACATGACCCGGCTCCAGCCCTGGGTCAGCAGCTGGTGTACGTGTTCCGGGACATTCCGTCCGTCCAGCCGCTCCCGCAGGACCTGGTCGACCGTCTCCTGAGCGCGGCGGGACTTGATACGGCCCCTTTCGGATTCCCGCGTGCGCTGCTCGACCAGTGTCGCCTTGCGGGTCTCGCGCTGCAGGAACTGTTCGAACTCGTCGTACAGCGTTTCGAAGAGGGCGATGTCGCCATCAAATTCCTCCAGGATGCGTTGCACCAC
This sequence comes from uncultured Halovibrio sp., assembly GCF_913056445.1. Lineage (NCBI taxonomy): Bacteria > Pseudomonadati > Pseudomonadota > Gammaproteobacteria > Oceanospirillales > Halomonadaceae > Halovibrio > uncultured Halovibrio sp. The sequence goes on along the minus strand of NZ_CAJXMA010000015.1, from coordinate 46,152 downwards.
CCGCTGGATCTCGTTATACAGCCGATCCCGGTTCTTCTCGCTGTGGTCGTTCCATCCGATGCCTGCCCTCGCCAGGGCGTTGAGCAGCTTGCGCGCCGGGTGGGAGGGGTTGCTGAGGAAGGAGCGGTCACGGACCACCACCTTGAGAACCGGAATCTGCAGCCGGCTGATCAGTGCCTGGATCGGGGGTGAGAGGTTGCGGTCGTCGAGGATGAACTCGAACAGCAGGGCGACCAGGTTGATCAGGTCCTCGTCCATGGTCTCGAGTGCGGCCTGGTTACCCTGCGTCTCGGACTGGCGCTCCAGCAGCTCGCCCACCAGGCCGCGCAGATCGGGGCGGTCCGGGGCGCCCTGGCTCAGGTCGCTCCGGGGCTGGGGTTGGGGGATTCTTGAAAGCAAATCGTACAATTCCCTTTTGGATACGATATGGAAGGAGTCTGAGGGCGCGTTGCCCATGGCATCGGTGCTGTAGCGACGGTAGCCGGACAGCAGCGAGCTGATGCTCGACAGGAATTCCCTGGCCTCGTCACTGGCTTCCTGTTCCGTGCGGTCGCCCGTTTCATGCCGGGGGCGCTCCGGATCCGGGTGATCCTGGCTGCCCCGGGTATGGACCTCGTAGCGGAAATCCGGGATCACTCCGGCCTGGATCAGGATGCGGTTGGCCTCATCGAGCACGATGCCCAGGCTGGCGAGCAGATACCGGTCAAAGTGTTTGAGCAGGATGAGCCTTTCCCGGATCTGGATATCCAGGTCGGAACAGGCGTCACGGAACGCGCTGCACAGGTGCTCCGGAGCCAGCGGGTTCACCGTATGCTCGCGGTCATGGCCGGGATAGAGGGCTGTGAGGCGCGTCTGGAGCTGGAGCAGGGGGCCCTGGAAGCTGACCGTCGCCTTGGTGATCATGGCGTTGATGGCAACCTGTTCTTCAAGGTCGTCGTTGTCGACCAGTGACAGGCTGTCGGCATCGACGCTCTGTGGCTGGTCGTGAGTTTCCTCGGCGTTGCTCCCCGGGGGGTTGAGGAACAGGTTGGTCAGTGCCTCGCGGAATTGTTTCTCGATGCCCTTACGCTTGATGCGGATCTCGCGCATGGTCTCGAAGTAGCGGTTCTGGTCGTTGTTACTGCGTGCGCCGTTGGCCAGCTCGAACAGGGCATCATCAATGGCGTCCAGTGTGCCGCCCAGAAGATCGCACAGCCCGGGCGTTACCGTGTCACGGACCTGGCGGATCGCTTCGGGAAGGGTGCTGCCGTTACGCCGGCCCTGGCCGGGCGGAACGGGATGAATGCCGGATTGTTCGCTCATGGCGTGTCCCCACTGGCTCGCATGGCGCACTGGGCTTGCGATGTATACTCAGTGTACAAACACTAAACCATAATAACAAAGTGTTACTTGTCCGGTTTCTCATTTTCTGGTCCGGAGGGAGGCTCGGGGAGCTCAATCGGGTGGATGCGGACCGTGCGGATAACATTGTCCTTGATCTGGAGGGTTTCCAGTCGCATGCCGTGCAGCGACAGGCAGAGGTTGTTTTCCGGGATGGATTCCAGGTAGTCCGTGATCAGGCCATTGAGGGTCTTGGGGCCGTCCGTGGGCAGGTCCAGGTTCAGAGCCCGATTCAGGGTCCGGATGGGAGTGGTGCCGTCAACAATGGTGGTGCCGTCGCTCTGGGGCAGAATGTCCTGGCTGCTGCTGGAGGCGAAGTCGGTTGTGAACTCGCCCACGATCTCCTCGAGAATGTCCTCAAGAGTGGCGATACCGAGCACGTCACCGTATTCGTCCACCACGATACCGATGCGGCGGCGTTCCTTCTGGAAATTGAACAGCTGGGTGTGCAGCGGCGTGCTTTCCGGGATGAAATAGGGCTCCCGGCAGAGCTGCATCAGCGTGGCCTTGTTGATCTCATCCGTGTGCAGCAGGCGGCTGATGTTGCGCAGGTGAAGAATGCCCACGGTGTTGTTGATGTCGCTGCGGTAGACCGGCAGGCGGGTGTGCTGGCTGCCGCGTACGAGCCTGAGAATCTCATCCATGGGGTCATCCAGATCGATGCCCACGATCTCGTTACGCGGAACCATGATGTCGTTCACCGTGACCTTTTCCAGGTCCAGGATGCTGAGCAGCATGTCCTGGTGGCGGCCCGGCAGCATCGAGCCGGACTCATTGACCAGGGTGCGCAGTTCCTCCCGGCTCAGGTGGTCGCTGCCCTGGTCGCCTTCCAGGCGCACCCCCATGAGGCGCAGCAGGTTGTTGGTGATCAGGTTGAGGGTCCACACCACCGGGTAGAGCAGTTTCAGCAGTGGTCCGAGCGCGTGTGAGGCTGGGAAGGCGATCTTTTCCGGGTACAGGGCTGCCAGTGTCTTGGGCGTCACTTCCGAGAAGATCAGGATGATGATGGTCAGGCCGATGGTGGCGATGACGACACCGGCGTCACCCCAGATGCGGACCGCGATCAGGGTGGCGATGGCCGAGGCCAGAATGTTCACAAAGTTGTTGCCGATCAGGATGACGCCGATCAGCTGGTCCGTGCGGGCAAGGAGGCGGTCGGCGCGGAGGGCGCCCCGGTGGCCGGTCTTGCTGAGGTGGCGCAGCCGGTAACGGTTGAGCGCCATCATGCCGGTCTCGGAACTTGAAAAGAACGCGGACAGGATGATCAGCAGGAGCAGGATCGCGCTGAGCGTGGTTAATGAGGCTTCGTTCAAGGCTGAGGGTCCCTGTCCATACGGTGTTCGTCAGAGGATGACGTCAATGACCAGGCGGCTTCCGAAGTAGCCCAGGGTCAACAGAACGCAGCCGGCCAGGGTCCAGCGGCTGGCCACGGCACCCCGCCAGCCGCGGATCTGGTGCCCGAGGATGAGCGCGGCGAATACCAGCCAGGCCAGCAGGGTGAACACAGTCTTGTGGGCCAGCTGCTGGCTGAAGAGGTCCTGGACGAAAATGGCGCCGGTGATGATCGCCAGGGTGAGGATGGCAACCCCGGTGTGGATCAGCCCGAACAACAGCGCCTCCATGGTCTCCAGCGGTGGCAGCGCGCGCACCAGAAAGCCGCTGTGATGGGCCTTGAGGTGATGGTGCTGGAGATAGAGCAGGACAGCCTGGATTGCGGCCAGCGCCAGCAGGCTGAAGGCGGTGATGGCCAGACTGACGTGCAGCAGAACCCCCAGGTTGGAATCATCGATGATCCGGGGGCCGGTATAGAAAGCAAGTTTGACCAGAATGCTCAGCAGCGCGATTGGGTAGGCGATCAGCAGCAGCGGCTGCACCGGGTAGCGCAGGGACAGGATGAGCACCAGCGCTGCCAGTAGCGCGGCGATGGTTGTGCCGGCAACCAGCATGGAGAGGTTAACGCCACCCTCCAGGACCATGAAGCGCAGGGCGAAACTGAGATGGGCGGCAATGGCCAGAACCCCGGTGAACTGGGCAAGCCAGCCAGCGCGCTGGTTGCCTGATCGGATCCGCAGTGCCTGTAGCAGTGTTCCCGCACCGTAGAGGATGACAGCGGTGAAGGCGATGATGGTCGTGCCCATGTGTGTTGGTATGACCGGCTCCGGTTCGTCTCCAAGCGCTCAGTCTGGTTATAATGGCGTTAAACATCAACCGACAATTGCGGGCGTCCATGTTTGATAATCTGACCGATCGGCTCTCTGGAAGCCTCCGGAAGATCTCCGGCCAGGCGAAGCTGACCGAGAACAACATCAGTGAAACCCTGCGCGAAGTGCGTATGGCGCTGCTCGAGGCGGACGTAGCGCTGCCCGTGGTCAAGGACTTCGTCGAGAACGTGCGGCAGAAGGCCATGGGCCAGGAGGTGATGCGCAGCCTCACGCCGGGGCAGGCGTTCATCAAGCTTGTCCAGAGTGAACTGGAAGCCGTCATGGGGGCGGCCGAGCCGTTGAAGCTCGACGGCAAGCCCCCGGCGGTGATCATGATGGCCGGCCTTCAGGGCGCGGGTAAGACCACCAGTGTGGCCAAGCTGGCGCGCTATCTGAAGGAGCGCGAGAAGAAGTCAGTGCTGGTGGTCAGCGCCGACGTCTATCGTCCGGCGGCCATCAATCAGCTGGAGACGCTTGCGGGTGAGGTGGACGCCACCTTCTATCCGAGCAGCACCGACCAGGATCCGGTCACCATCGCCAACAACGCGGTGGATGAGGCACGCCGGCGTTTCATCGATGTGGTGATCGTCGACACGGCGGGCCGCCTGCACGTCGATAACGACATGATGGACGAGATCGGGCGGCTGAATAAGGCGGTCCAGCCCAACGAGACGCTGTTCGTGGTGGATGCCATGAGTGGCCAGGACGCGGCCAACACCGCGAAGGCCTTCAGTGAGGCGTTGCCGCTCAGTGGCGTCATCCTGACCAAGGCCGATGGTGATGCCCGCGGTGGTGCCGCGCTTTCCGTGCGCCATATCACGGGCCGGCCCATCAAGTTCATGGGTGTGGGCGAAAAGAACGACGCGCTTGAGGTGTTCCATCCGGACCGCATCGCTTCGCGCATTCTGGGCATGGGGGACGTGCTCTCCCTGATTGAGGATGCTGAGCAGAAGGTCGACCAGAAGAAGGCCCAGAAGCTCACCAAGAAGATCAAGAAGGGTAAGAAGTTCGATCTGGAGGATTTCCGGGACCAGCTCCAGCAGATGAAGAGTATGGGCGGCATGGGCGCCATGCTCGAGAAACTGCCCGGTATGGGTCAGTACCAGGAGATGGCGGAAAAGCAGGTCAATGATAAGTCCATCGGCCGCATGGAGGCGATCATCTCCTCCATGACTCCGCATGAGCGCCGCTACCCGGACGTCATCAGCAGTTCCCGCAAACGCCGCATTGCCTCCGGCTCCGGTGTGCAGATGCAGGAGATCAACCGCCTGCTCAAGCAGCACAAGCAGATGCAGAAGATGATGAAGAAGATGGGCAAGAAAGGCGGCATGGAGAACATGATGCGCGGCATGCAGGGTATGATGGGGCAGGGCGGTCCCGGTGGACCCGGAGGTGGGCCCGGCGGTATGGGCGGTGGTGGCATGCCTCCCATGGGGCGGCGCTGACGCCCGTTATCAATGCTTTTCAGGGCCGGCGTTTTACAGTAGAATGCCAGCCCTTTCGCACGGGCGTAACTGAGCCCGTGACAGCCGGTTCGCATGCACAGGCTTGCCTGAACTGATTATTCGAACGCAACAGGACAGTCGTTGAAATGGTAACAATCCGTTTGACACGAGGCGGCGCCAAGAAGCGCCCGTTCTACCACGTCCAGGTCACGGACAGCCGTAAGCCCCGTGATGGCCGCTACATCGAACGGCTGGGCTTTTTCAATCCGGTGGCGCGCGGCAACGAAGAGCGTCTGCGGCTCGACACCGAGCGTGCCCAGTACTGGATCGACCAGGGTGCGCAGCCCACTGAGCGGGTGAGCAGCCTGCTGAAAGAGGCGGCTTCCGAGTAAGGGAGTCGTATCCATGGGGGTCGGGGAAACCGTACTGGGCCAGATCACCTCGGTTTACGGGGTGCAGGGCTGGGTGAAGGTGTATTCGTACACTGAGCCCCGGGAAAATATCTTTCAGTACAGCAACTGGACCCTGGTGGATGGGCGTTCACCGTCCCGCGAGCCCCGCAAGGTCCGCCTTGTGACCGGCAAGCCCCATGGCAAGACACTGGTTGCCAGGCTTGAAGGCATTGAGGACAGGGATCAGGCGGCCAGCCTCTGCGGTCTCGACATCCGTGTTGAGACCAGTGAGCTTCCGCCGCTCGGGGAGGGCGAGTACTACTGGTACCAGCTCCAGGGGCTGCGGGTAAGGACTGCCGATGAAGGGCATGACCTGGGGGTGGTGGACCACCTGATCGAGACCGGGTCCAATGACGTGCTGGTGGTGCGTGCTGACGCAGCCAGCATGGATGGCAGGGAGCGGCTGATCCCCTTCCTGCCGGATGAGATTGTCCGATCGGTGAACCTGGAGGACGGTGTCCTCGAGGCTGACTGGGATCCGGAATTCTGAGAAACGGCCCGCGCACCGGGTGAACGGTCACGGGTCAGACAAGAGGCGCTCGGGTTGCGGGTTGCGGCCATCAGTATTTTTCCGGAAATGTTCCGGGCAATCACCGACTATGGGGTGAGCGGCCGGGCGGTTTCCGAAGGGCATCTGGTGCTGGACTGCATCAACCCCCGGTCCTTTACTCACGACCGTCATCGTACGGTTGATGACCGCCCCTACGGAGGCGGACCGGGCATGGTCATGAAGGCCGAGCCGGTGGAGGCCGCCATAGACGAGGCGGTTGAGCGGGTCGGCGGGGAGGCGAAGGTCATCTGCCTTTCGCCCCAGGGCCGGGTGCTTGATCAGGCGATGGTCGAGTCCTTGGCAGCGGAACCCGGTCTGGTACTGCTGTCCGGGCGCTACGAAGGCATTGATGAGCGCGTGCTGGAGTCGCGGGTGGATGAGGAGATCTCCATCGGCGATTACGTGCTCAGTGGCGGCGAGCTCGCGGCCATGGTTCTGGTGGATGCAGTAGTCCGCCAGATACCGGGGGTTCTGGGGCACAGCCAGTCCGCCGTGGAGGATTCCTTCGCGGACGGGCTGCTTGACTGCCCGCATTACACGCGCCCGGAGGAGCATCGCGGATCCAGGGTGCCGAAGGTCCTGCTCGGTGGCGATCACGAGCGGATCCGGCGCTGGCGGCTGAAACAGTCGTTGCAGCGGACCCTGATCAGACGCCCTGAACTGCTCCGCGAACGGGAACTGACCGCCGAGGAGCAGCGACTGCTGGCGGAGATTGAAAACGAACGGCCGGATGGCGGGTCGGATTGGTGACACATTCAGGAGTGAGCGAAACGATGAGTGGCAAGAACAGTATCATCCAGGAAATTGAAAACGAGCAGCTCAAGGACTCCGTTCCCGAGTTCGGCCCGGGTGATACCGTGGTCGTTCAGGTGCGGGTAACCGAGGGCAACCGCGAGCGTCTGCAGGCGTTTGAGGGCGTGGTTATCGGTAAGCGCAACCGTGGCCTGAACTCCTCGTTCACCGTACGCAAGCGCTCCTATGGCATCGGTGTCGAGCGGACCTTCCAGACGCATTCCCGCTTGATTGACAGCATTTCGGTCAAGCGTCGCGGTGATGTGCGCCAGGCGAAGCTGTACCATCTGCGTCAGCTCTCCGGTAAGGCCGCGCGGATCAAGGAAAAGCTTGGCTGAGGAACGCAACGAGCAACTGGTTGCGTCATTCAGTGAGTCGCTCTGGCTGGAATCCGGCCTGAGCGACCGCTCCCGGCTTTCCTACGAAAGCGATCTCAGACAGTTCGGACGCTGGCTCGCCCGGCAGTATCCTGAAAAGGATCTGTCCAGCGTGGACCGGAGCTGTCTCATGGACTACCTCTCCAGTGTGCTCTCTGCTGGAGCCCGCTCAAGTACGGCGGCCAGGCGTCTCTCCTGCCTCAGACGGTTTTACCGCTACCTCCTGCGTGAAGGCCTGATCGACGAGGATCCGACGCTGCGTCTGGACAGTCCGAAACTGGCCCGGCGTCTGCCGGATACTCTGACAGAGGCGGATGTGGAAGCCCTCCTGGATGCGCCTGACACGGAGGAAGCCATTGAACTCCGCGACAGGGCCATGATGGAACTGCTCTATGCCTGCGGTCTTCGGGTCTCGGAGCTGGTGGCGTTGCGGCTCTCCCAGGTGAACCGGCGCCAGGGTGTGGTTCGGCTTCTGGGCAAGGGCAACAAAGAGCGCCTGGTGCCCATGGGCGAGGAAGCCCTTGAATGGCTTGACCGGTATCTGCAGGAAGCCCGGCCGGAGCTGGCCGGGGGCGCCGGCACGGACGCCCTGTTTCCCGGAGGTCGTGGCGGGCACCTCACGCGCCAGGCGTTCTGGTATCGGATCCGGCGCTACGCCGTGCGGGGCGGCATCCACAAACCGCTCTCGCCCCATACCCTGCGCCATGCCTTCGCGACCCATCTGCTCAACCACGGCGCGGATCTCCGGGTGGTCCAGATGCTGCTGGGGCACAGTGATCTGTCGACCACCCAGATCTATACCCATGTGGCGCGGGAGCGGCTGCAGCAGCTCCACCAGACCCACCATCCCCGGGGCTGATCAACGACAGACCAGCGGAAATCCGGTATCCTCCGGAACATTGAAAGTGAACCCGGAGTTGATCATGAGACGCCTATCAGCCGCTTTTCTGCTGCTCGCTGCCATGCTGCTGACCACAGCAGCACAGGCGGAATCCCCGCAGGAGCGGATCCGCGAGCGCCTGAAAGAGAGCTTTCCTGACATGCCCTTGGACAGCATCCGGGAAACGGAACGTGAGGGCCTGTACGCCGTTCAGGGTGGCGGTAACCTGATCTATACAACCGCTGATGGCCGCTATCTGTTCACAGGCCAGATGCTGCGTCTTGGCGACGATGGCATCGCCAATCTGACCGAGCAGACCCGTACCCGGCAGCGCCGACAGACGCTGTCGAAGCTGGACAGCGGTGAGATGATCCGTTTCGGGCCGGATGAAGGCGGGGTCAAGGCCGATCTCTATGTGTTCACGGACACGACCTGTGGCTACTGCCGCAAGCTTCACCGTGACATGGAGGCCCTGAATGACCTGGGTATCCGGGTCAACTATCTGGCCTATCCCCGGGGAGGTCCCGGCAGCAAGGGCGCCCGGCAGCTGAATGCGGTCTGGTGCTCGGACGATCGCCGCAGCGCCATGACACGGGCCAAGCAGGGAGAGTCCGTATCCGCGGGCCAGTGCGAGTCACCGGTACAATCCCACTTCCGGATGGGGCGTGCATTCGGCGTCCGCGGAACACCGGCGCTGGTTACGGAATCCGGCCGCATGATCCGGGGCTACAAACCCCCGAGAGTCCTGGCGAGGGAGCTCGGGCTCGACGGCTGACGTAACCGTAACGCTGGGAGGTTGTCGAGTTTTTTTCGGCGCGCAAAGCGTATAACATGCGCGTTTCCCCGGCATTGACGTGCATTTTTCAAGCGAACGAGAGGTGGCCAGTTGAAGGACGTGAACATCGGAATCTGTGGTCTCGGGACCGTTGGTGGCGGAACCTGGGAGGTCCTGCAGCGCAACGCCCGGATCATCGCCGGTCGTGCCGGCTGCAACCTGCGCGTGGCGCGTGTAGCGAACCGGAGCCCGCGCCCGGACCTGGGTCTGGGTGACACGCCGTTCTCCACGGACTTGAACGATGTGGTCAATGATCCGGACATCGATATTGTCGTTGAGCTCATCGGGGGCTATGACGATGCCCGCCGTCTGGTGCTGGCCGCCATCGAGCAGGGCAAGCATGTGGTCACCGCGAACAAGGCCCTGATCGCACAGCACGGCAATGAGATCTTCGACGCGGCCCGGGAGAAGAACGTCATTGTCGCCTATGAGGCGGGCGTTGCCGGTGGTATTCCGGTCATCAAGGCGATCCGGGAGGGACTGGCCGCCAACCGGATCCAGTGGCTCGCGGGCATCATCAACGGCACCGGCAACTACATCCTCACTGAGATGCGGGCCGGGCGCGATTTCGATGAAGTGCTGAAGGAAGCCCAGGAACTCGGGTATGCCGAAGCCGATCCCACCTTCGATGTTGAGGGGATCGATGCGGCCCACAAGCTGACCATCATGGCCTCGGCCGCCTTCGGCGTACCACTGCAGTTCGACCGGGCCTATACCGAGGGCATTGCCAATATCACGCCCTACGACATCACCCACGCGGAAGCTCTGGGTTACCGGGTCAAGCACCTGGGCATCGCCCGTTCCCGTGAGGATGGCATTGAGCTGCGTGTGCACCCGACACTTGTGCCCGAGAAGAATCTGATTGCCAAGGTCGACGGCGTTCTCAATGCCGTGCTTGTTGATGGTGATGCGGTCGGCCAGACCATGTACTACGGCCCGGGTGCCGGGGATGAGGCCACGGCCTCCGCGGTGATCGCGGACCTGGTGGATGTGGCGCGTACCGTGTCGACCGACAGCGCGCAGCGCGTGCCCTATCTTGGCTTCGAGTCTGATGCGGTGACCGATCACCGAATCCTGAGTCCGAACGAGATCCGCTCGGCCTACTATCTGCGCATCCAGGCGCTGGATCGGCCCGGTGTGCTCGCCAAGGTGGCCTCCATCATGAGCGAGAACGGCATCAACATCGAATCCATCATGCAGAAGGAATCCGAACTGCATGACGGCCAGATCCCGGTGATCCTGCTGACCCATACGGTTCTGGAGAAACAGGTCAACGATGCCATTGCCGAAATGGAAGCACTGCCCGAGGTAGAGGGCAGGGTGGTGCGCATCCGCGCCGAGAACTTTCTCTGAGAACTGACCCTGGACACTGACGGAATACTGCCTTGAGATACATCAGCACCCGCGGGCAGGCGCCCGCGCTCAGCTTTGAAGACGTGCTCCTGCAGGGGCTTGCCACTGACGGCGGGCTCTACGTGCCCGAAACCCTGCCGCGCTATACGCCGGAGGATCTGATGGCGCTGCGTGGGCTGCCCTACGACGAACTGGCCTGCCGGGTGATGTATCCCTTCGTCGAGGAATCCATTGCCGAGGACGACTTCCGGGCCATGGTCCGTGAGACCTACGCCGGTTTTACCCACCGTGCGGTGGCGCCCCTGGTGCAGCTGGATGCCAACGAATGGGTCATGGAACTGTTCCGGGGCCCGACGCTGGCGTTCAAGGATTTCGCCCTGCAGCTGCTGGGCCGGCTCCTGGACCATGTTCTGGAAAAGCGTGGCCAGCACGTGGTGATCCTGGGTGCCACCTCCGGCGATACCGGTTCGGCGGCCATTGAGGGTTGCCGCCACTCAGAGCACGTGGACATCTTCATCCTGCATCCCCACGGGCGGGTCTCGGAGGTGCAACGGCGCCAGATGACCACCGTGCTCAGCGACAACGTCCACAACATCGCGGTGGACGGGAATTTCGACGACTGCCAGAAGATGGTCAAGGCCAGCTTTGCGGACCAGTCCTTCCTGGAAGGCAAGACCTCCCTGGTGGCTGTCAACTCCATCAACTGGGCCCGGATCATGGCCCAGATCGTCTATTATATCTACGCCTCACTGGCTCTGGGCGGTCCGCACCGCAGCCTGGCTTTCTCGGTGCCCACCGGTAATTTCGGCGATATCTTCGCTGGCTACCTGGCAAGGCAGATGGGTGTGCCGGTGCAGCAGCTGGTGGTCGCCACCAACCAGAATGACATCCTGCACCGGTTCATCAGCGGTAATCACTACGAGACCGGCAAGCTGCAGCACACCCTGTCGCCGAGCATGGACATCACCATCTCAAGCAACTTCGAGCGGCTGCTGTTCGACCTCTATGGTCGCCATCCAGAGAGCGTGGTTCAGTTCCTGAAAAGTGCAGAGCATGGTGCTGTGTCACTGGAAAATGACCGCTGGAAATCAGCCCGCGGGCTGTTCGACAGCCTCTCAGTGAACGATGAGCGCACCTGTGAGGTGATTGCCGAAGTCTACGGCGAAACCGAGTACCTGCTGGACCCGCACACGGCCATTGGCGTGGAGGCGGCGCGGCGCTGCCGGCGTGATGCCACCGTGCCGATGGTGACCATGGGGACCGCGCACCCGGCCAAGTTCCCGGATGCCGTGACCCGTTCCGGCGTGCCCCGCGAGGCGGCACTGCCCGAGCACCTCTCGGATCTGATGGAGCGGGAGGAGCGGTTCACGGTGCTGGACAACGACCTCGCCACCATTCAGCAGTTCATGGCCCGTAACTGGCGCTACGCCGACAGCTGAGCCCTATGCAGCAGACCATCGTTCGGCGTGTTGGCGCCGGCGGGGATGCCCTCGCCAGTGCCGATCTACATCCTCTCCTGCGGCGGCTCTATGCCGCCCGGGGCGTCATGGACGCCAGCCAGCTCGACTATGGCCTTGCCTCCCTGGCTCGCCCGGAGGGCTTCCTGGGGATGGAGATGGCCGCCTCCACGCTTGCCAATGCCGTGATGCAGGGGCAGCGGATTACCATCGTGGGCGACTTTGACGCCGATGGCGCTACCAGCACGGCGTTGGCGGTGCTGGCACTCACCCGCTTCGGTGCCCACCAGGTGGACTACCGTGTGCCCAGCCGCTTCACGGATGGCTATGGCCTGACGCCGGGCATTATCGACCAGCTGGCGCAGGAGGGCAGCCTCCCGGATCTGATCCTGACCGTCGACAATGGCATTGCCGCCCATGAAGGGGTGGCCAGGGCCGGGGAGAAGGGCGTGCGCGTCGTGGTCACAGACCACCACCTGCCCGGGGAGACGCTTCCGGGGGCCGAGGCCATTGTCAATCCCAACCAGCCAGGCTGCGGGTTTCCCACCGGCAATACGGCCGGCGTTACCGTGACTTTCTATGTGATGAGCGCGCTGCGCAGACACCTGGAAGTGGCCGGATGGTTTGCCCAGGCGCCTCCGGCAATGGCGGAATACCTGGATCTGGTGGCACTGGGCACGGTGGCGGACGTGGTGCCCCTGGATCACAACAACCGAACCCTGGTGGCCCAGGGGCTGCGCCGTATCCGTGCCGGCCGGACACGCCCCGGCATCCGGGCACTGCTTGAACTGGCTGCTCGGGATGCGGATGCGCTGGAAGCGACGGATCTGGGGTTTGTCCTGGGCCCGCGCCTCAACGCGGCGGGCCGCCTGGACGACATGGCCGTGGGCATTGAATGCCTGCTGACGGAGGATGAGGGCGAGGCGCAGCGCCTTGCCTCCGAACTGGACCGCCTGAACCGCGAGCGCCGGAACATTGAGTCGGACATGCGCGGCGAGGCGGAGGCGGCATTGGCCAGGCTGCACCTGGATGAGGGCGAGCTGCCGCCGGTGCTCTGCCTGCACGATGAACAGTGGCACGAAGGCGTGATCGGTCTTCTGGCCTCGCGCATCCGCGAACGCTTCCACCGTCCGGTGATCGCCTTCGCCCGCGGTGGTGAGGGGCTGCTCAAGGGCTCGGCCCGTTCCGTGCCAGGCCTGCATATCCGGGACCTGATCGCGGAGCTCGATGCCCGCCATCCGGGGCTTTTGAATCGTTATGGCGGCCATGCAATGGCGGCTGGCATGACCCTGACTGACTCCGGTGTGGACCGGTTCCGGGAGGCAGTGACGGAACTGGTCCGCGAGCGGGTTGAGCCGGAGCTTCTGCGCCCGGAGATCCTCAGTGACGGTGAACTGGAGCCATACTGGTTGACCCTCGAAACCGCCCACCTTCTGTCCAGCGGCGGACCCTGGGGGCAGGGGTTCCCCGAGCCGGTGTTCGACGGTGAGTTCGAGCTCCTGGAGCAGCGGATTGTGGGCGAGCGCCACCTCAAGCTGCAGATCGGCGTGCCCGGATGGAACTCACCGCTGGACGGCATCGCCTTCAATATCGACACCGATCAGTGGCCGTGCGAATGCCGGCGGGCCCGGCTTGCCTACCAGCTGGATGCCAACCGCTTCCGCGGGCGCGAGCGGCTGCAGCTGCGCGTACTGCATCTGGAGCCGCTGTAAGCCGCGTATTCAGTGCCCTGCGCATTCGTTACAATAAGCCATCTTTCTGACATGCCCACTCAACAAGAGGCCGTCGGCTATGGAAACCAATCCGATCATTCAGACCATTCGTGACCTGGAAGCGCGTACGGAAGCGCTTAGGGGGTATCTTTGACTACGACAGCAGGAAGGAACGGCTGACGGAAGTCGAACGCGAACTGGAACAGCCTGAAGTCTGGAACAATCCGGACCGCGCCCAGGCACTGAACAAGGAGCATGCCAGCCTGCATGCCATTGTTTCCACGCTGGACCGGCTGAGCACCGGCATCCGCGATGCGGAAGAGCTGCTCCAGATGGCCGAGTCCGAGGAGGATGAGGCGGCCGCCAATGACGTGACCGGCGAACTCCAGACCCTGGAAGGGGAGCTGGAGAAGCTGGAGTTCCGGCGGATGTTCTCAGGCGATATGGATGCCAGCAACTGCTATCTGGACATCCAGTCCGGCTCCGGCGGCACGGAGGCCCAGGACTGGGCCAATATGCTGCTGCGCATGTACCTGCGCTGGGCCGAGGCCAAGGGTTTCAAGTACGAGGTGCTCGAGGCCCAGGACGGTGATGTGGCCGGTCTCAAGAGCGCCACCATCCGGATCGAGGGCGAGTACGCTTACGGCTGGCTGCGCACCGAGACAGGCGTGCACCGGCTGGTGCGCAAGTCGCCCTTTGATTCGGGCAACCGCCGGCACACCTCCTTTGCCTCCGTGTTCGCCTCGCCGGAGATCGACGACAACATCGAGATCGAGATTGACCCCTCGGATCTGCGGATCGACGTGTACCGCGCCTCCGGCGCCGGTGGCCAGCACGTTAACACCACGGAATCCGCGGTGCGGATCACCCACCAGCCCACGGGCACCGTGGTGGCGAACCAGAGCGGCCGCTCCCAGCACCAGAACAAGGATTACGCGATGAAGCAGCTGCGCGCCAAGCTTTACGAGCTGGAGCTGCAGAAGCGCAACGAGGAGAAACAGGCTGCCGAGAACAACAAGTCGGACATCGGCTGGGGCAGCCAGATCCGCTCCTACGTTCTGGATGACCAGCGCATCAAGGATCTTCGTACGCGCGTGGAAACGAGCAATACGCAGAATGTGCTCGACGGGAGTCTTGATCAATTCATCATCGCCAGTCTCAAGCAGGGCCTGTAACCACCGGAGAATCTTTCGCCCATGACGGACAACACCGACGCAACGCCATCCCAGGACGAGAACCGGCTGATCGCCGAGCGCCGCGAGAAGCTCCAGGCGCGGCGGGACGCCAGCGACAACCCGTTCCCCAATGACTTTGAGCGGGACAGTACCGCCGCGGAGCTGCAGGCGCGCTACGGCGACTACAGCAAGGAAGAGCTGGCCGAGCTGAACATGAAGGTGGCAGTGGCCGGGCGCCTGATGCTGGACCGCAAGCCCTTTTCGGTGATCCAGGACATGAGTGGCCGGATCCAGATCTACAGCACCAAGGAGGTGCAGAAGGAGATCAAGGACTGGGATGTGGGCGACATCGTGGGCGTGAAGGGTACGCTGTCGAAGTCCGGTAAGGGCGACCTGTACGTGGTGATGGAGGAATACCAGCTCCTGACCAAGTCACTCCGGCCCCTGCCGGAGAAGCACAAGGGCCTGGTGGACCCGGAGCAGCGTTACCGCCGGCGCTACGTGGACCTCATCATGAACGAGGACACGCGCAGCACCTTCAAGGTGCGCTCTAAGGTCATCAACCACGTCCGCCATTACCTCACCAGCCGCGACTTCGTCGAGGCGGAGACGCCCATGCTGCAGGTGATCCCCGGCGGTGCTGCGGCCCGGCCCTTCGTGACCCACCACAACGCGCTGGATATCGACATGTTCCTGCGCGTGGCGCCGGAGCTCTATCTCAAGCGCCTGGTGGTTGGTGGGTTCGAGAAGGTCTTCGAGATCAATCGCAACTTCCGCAACGAAGGGCTCTCCACCCGGCATAACCCGGAGTTCACCATGCTTGAGTTCTATCAGGCCTATGCGGACTACAACCACCTGATGGAACTGACCGAGAACCTGCTGCGGGAAGTGACGGAAAGCGTTTTTGGCGAAGCGCACTTCAGCAACGGGGTACGGGGTGAGAACGGCGAGATCGTGGATCACGTTACCTACGACTTCTCGGGTCCTTTCCGGCGCCTGAGTGTGATGGAAGCGATCCTGGAGCATAATCCCGAGCTGACCGAGGCACAGCTCTCGGATCCGGAGCAGGCGGCGAAGGCCGCCGCGGCTCTGGGCATCAACGTCAAAGACGGCTGGGGGCTGGGGCGCATCCAGACCGAGATCTTTGAGGAGACCGCCGAGCACCGGCTGACCCAGCCCACCTTCATTACCCGGTATCCGACCGAGGTGTCACCGCTGGCACGCCGCTGTGACGATGATCCGAGCGTGACCGAGCGTTTCGAGCTCTTTGTGGGCGGGCGCGAGATCGCAAACGGGTTCTCCGAGCTCAACGATGCCGAGGACCAGGCCCAGCGCTTCAGGGAGCAGGCCGAGGAAAAGGCGGCCGGCGATGACGAGGCCATGTTCTACGACGAGGACTACATCACGGCGCTGGAATACGGCCTGCCGCCGACCGCGGGTGAGGGGATCGGTATCGACCGGCTGCTGATGCTGCTGACGGATTCGCCCTCGATCCGCGATGTCATCCTGTTCCCGGCGATGAGACCCGAGAGGGGCTGAGCATGCACCCGGCCACGGAAGCGCTGCTGTCGCATCTGAAACCGGGCACCGGCTGGCGGGAACGCCTTGAGGGTGAATTCAGCCAGCCGTACATGGAAAAGCTCGGGGAATTCCTGGCCGCGGAAGAGCAGGCCGGGAAAACTCTGTTCCCGCGCGCCAGCCTCTGCTTCAATGCGCTCAACAGCACGCCGTTCGAGCGCACCTCGGTGGTCATTCTGGGGCAGGATCCCTACCACGGGCCGGGTCAGGCCCATGGCCTGTGCTTCAGCGTCCGGCCCGGTGTCCAGGTGCCGCCCTCGCTGGTGAATATCTTCAAGGAACTGAATCAGGACCTGGGCGCGCCCATTCCGGATCACGGCTGCCTGCAGCCCTGGGCGGAGCAGGGTGTGCTGCTGCTCAACAGTGTACTGACCGTGGCCCAGGGCAACGCCGGAGCACACCGCGGCCAGGGCTGGGAGACTTTCACGGACCGGGTTATCGGGCACCTCAACGAGGAGCGTGAAGGCGTGGTTTTCCTGTTGTGGGGCAGCTACGCCCAGAAGAAGGGTGGGTTCATCGACCGCAACCGGCATCTGGTGCTGGAAGGGCCCCACCCATCGCCTCTTGCCGCCCATCGGGGGTTCTTCGGGCAGAAATGGTTCTCGCGGACCAACGAGTGGCTGGCGCAGAAGGGACTTCCGGAGGTGGACTGGGCGCTGCCGGACCAGGCCACACTGGAAGCCCGTTACCGTGGCGGCAAACAGGCACAGGGCTGAGCGGGATCAGCCCTTGAGCAGGGCCATGGCCGCGTCCATCTGCTCGCCCAGATCCTCGTCATCCTCCATTCCGGATTCCGGATCCAGACCGAGGCGATGGAACGCTGTGACCTCGTGCCAGTTCATTTCCGTGTAGGGGTGGCCGGTTCCCACCAGGGTCTGAAGGCTGGCGACCATGACCACATCCGCGTAGTCCGCTTCCGGCACCTGGCGCCCGAAGTTCACGTGCTCTGACGGCACGTGATGCAGCTCCAGAGGGAAGTCCCAGCGTTTGAGAATCCGGTCCCCGATCACCGGGTGGAGCTCATCCACCAGGTTGTCCAGCATGGCGCTGTTGACCTGCAGGTCATGGTCCTCGACGAATCGCAGTACCGGCAGGGCGCCGATCTGGCAGACAAGACCCGCCAGGGTCGCCTGCTCTGGCCGGAGCTTCGTGTAGTGCTGGGCGAGTACCTGGGCAATGCCGGCGATTTCGGTGCTGCGCTGCCAGATGGTCCGCAGGCGCCGGTCCACCATATCCGAGGTGGCCTGGAACATCTGTTCCATGGCCAGCCCCATCGCAAGACTGCTGGTGTAGTCCATGCCCAGCCGGCTGACGGCCATGTTGAGGGTGTTGATCTCGCGTGATCCCCGGAACAGGGGGCTGTTAACCACCTTGATGATGCGCGCGGACATGGCCGCATCATCACTGATGGTCTTTGAGATGTCCTGGATGGTGGCGTTGTCGTCCTCGGCGATGTCCCGGACTTTCAGCGCCACTTCCGGCAGCGTCGGCAGGGTCAGTTGATCCTGGTCGATGGCTGTTAGGAGCTGATCACGAATGCGATTGGCCAGTTCCGTCATAGCCCTGAGGGCCTCCTGAATGCTTTGAAATGCTGCCCTCTTTATAGCAGGAGCTGGCGCGGCCTGCCGTTATATTTTGTCACGGCTGCTGTTCGGGCACGTCATATCCCAGTGGCTGCAGTTCCAGCTGGGCCCCCGGTTGATCGGCAAGCGTGATGGTGGCTTCCATGGCGGCATGCTTGAGAACCCCGAGAAGCTGCACGGTGCCATCGTCGGTGGCGATACTGTCTGTGATCTCACCCAGGGCATTGCCGTCGCCGTCCACCAGCCGGTCGCCGGGGGCGGGGAGGGTATCGGTGAAGCGGGCCTCAAGACGGAAAAGGCTCTTCTTGAGCTGTCCCAGGTGATGCATGCGCGCGATGATCTCCTGGCCGGTGTAGCAGCCCTTGGTAAAGCTCACGCCCCCGTAGGACTGGAGGTTCAGGTTCAGCGGTATGTACTGTTCCGTGGTGGTTTCGTTGAGCAGGGTAAGGCCGCTCATGATTTCCGAGAGCTCCCATGCGGTGCCAGGCTGATCCGGCTCTGGTGCCTCCTTCGCGGCCGTATTCCACCAGAACTCAAACCGGGGCCGGCCGTCCGGCAGCGGCACGGTGCGTACCAGGACGCCATTGTCGGTGATGGTGGCGTCGTTCAGCTCCGCCGGGAGTGACGGGGCGAGGGTCGCGGGGTGTTCTTCCCCGATAAGGCCCAGGAGCTGCCAGTCCTCTGCGGCTTTCAGTTCCGCCTGGAAGAAGGCGAGGTACTTGCTCAGCTGCTGGCTGATCCGGTCGCTCAGGGTTTCGGGAAAGCGCACCAGGACCCTTTCGGGCGACAGACGCACCAGGCGGAACAGCGCATAGGTACGCCCCTTGGGTGTGCAGGCCGCGCCGGGCAGGCTGTGTTCGCGGGTCAGTTCCTCAATGTTGCAGGTGACCTGGCCCTGGAGGAAACGGTCCACATCCGGGCCTTCCAGCAGCATCAGCCGATGGGCATCGGCTGATGCGGTCATGGCATCAGGCAGGGTGGCGGGGGCCGTGGTCGTCTGGGTCATTCCGTGTCTCCGTGAAAAGGATTCATGAGCTCACTCACCGCTGGCGCGGCTCGGCCCCAGCCGGAGCCAGCCCGTCAGTCGGCGCAGGCTTTGCGCGTCAGTATTGCGGATACCGGGGAGGGTGCTCAACAGCAGGGGTTGGGCATGGCCGCTTCCACTGAGGCGCAACCAGATGAGGCGGTGGGTGATCCGGGAACCGGCACCGACCCGGACTGGGTGTTCGTCGCCCAGGGGATTCACCGTCCGCAGCCCCTCCGGTCCGGCGATCAGTCGCAGCGGGCTGTGGCGGGTGCGCAGGAGCTGGCGCCGGGTGGCCGTGATGGCGCCAACCGCGCTGGCAGCGATCACGCCCACTGTGACAGCGCCGGGAATGCTCTCCAGGCCCAGGATCAGCCCCGCCGGCAGCAGCCAAGGCGCTGCGGCTACGGCAGCGAGGCCCGGGGAAGGGCTCAGCGGGACGTCAATCCGGCTGAACCCGCTGGAGGATGAGGTCGACGATGCGGGCAAGGTCCGGGTCCTCGGGGCGGCTGCGCTGCATGAACCAGGCGAAGAGGTCGTTGTCCTCGCACTCGATCAGGGTCCGGTAACGGGCCTGGTCGGCTTCGGGCAGCGAGGGGTAGGCTTCCTTCACAAAGGGCACGAGCAGCAGGTCAAGCTCCAGCATGCCCCTGCGGCTGTGCCAGACAAGGCGTTTGTATTCACGGTCGTCAGTCATGGAGTCGGTGGTTTCCATCAGGGCTCAGGCGTCGGAACGCATGTAGGTGGTTGGCACCAGCACGGTGTCCTTGGGCTCCGCGATGGTTGTCGGGTAATCCAGGTTGTAGTGAAGCCCCCGGCTTTCGCGCCGCTGCAGGGCCGAGCAGATGATCAGGTCCGCCACTGTCACCAGGTTGCGCAGCTCCAGCAGGTCATTGCTGACGCGGTAGTTGCTGTAGAACTCCCGGATCTCACTGTGCAGCATGTCCGCCCGGTGCTTGGCCCGCTGCAGCCGCTTGGTGGTGCGCACGATGCCCACATAGTCCCACATGAAGTGGCGCAGTTCATCCCAGTTGTGGGCGATCACCACGTCCTCGTCCGAATCTCGCACCCGGGACTCGTCCCATTCGGGCACTTCCGGCGGTTCCGGAACATGCGGGGTCTGTTCATTGATGTCCCGGGCGGCGGCCCGGCCGTAGACCAGACATTCCAGCAGCGAGTTGCTGGCCATGCGGTTGGCACCGTGCAGGCCGGTGAAGGAGGTCTCGCCCACCGCGTAGAGCTGGTTCACGTCCGAGCGGGCGTGATCGTCCACCATGACGCCGCCGCAGGTGTAATGGGCGGCGGGCACGATGGGAATGGGCTCGCGGGTGATGTCGATGCCGTACTCGCGGCAGCGCGCGGCGATGGTGGGGAAGTGTTCCTCGATGAAATCCGCCGGACGGTGGCTGATGTCCAGGTAGAGGCAGTCCGCGCCCAGGCGCTTCATTTCATGGTCGATGGCCCGCGCCACGATGTCCCGCGGAGCCAGTTCGGCGCGTTCGTCGAAGCGGTCCATGAATCGGCTGCCGTCCGGCAGAAGCAGTTTACCACCTTCCCCGCGCAGGGCCTCGCTGATCAGGAACGACTTGGCCTGGGGGTGATAGAGGCAGGTGGGGTGGAACTGGTTGAACTCCATGTTGGCCACCCGGCAGCCGGCACGCCAGGCGATGGCAATCCCGTCGCCGGTAGCGCCATCCGGATTGCTGGTATAGAGGTAGGCCTTACTGGCACCGCCGGTGGCCAGCACCACGAACCGCGCGCGGAAGAGTTCCACCTCCTGGGTGTCGTGATTGAATATGTAGGCGCCCACGCAGCGGTTGCCCGGCAGGAACAGTTTGCGGTGGGTGACCAGATCCACCGCCACCCGGTTTTCGAAGATGTCGATGTTGGGCTGCTGTCGGGCACGCTCGCAAAGGGCCTCGGAGACCGCCTGACCGGTGGCGTCCGCCGCATGGATGATACGGCGGTGGCTGTGGCCACCCTCACGGGTCAGGTGGAAGTGGCTGCCGTCGGCCCGGGTGAACTGGACACCCTGCGCAATCAGCCAGTCGATACTGTCGCGTGCCTGGGAGACGGTCAGCCGGACCGTGTCCTCGTGGCAGAGCCCGGCACCGGCCGCGAGGGTGTCGGCGGTGTGCGCGTCCTCGCTGTCGCTGTCGTCCAGCACGGCGGCAATGCCGCCCTGGGCCCACTGGGTAGAGCCGCTGTCGAGCTCCGTCTTGCTCAGAACCGCAACGCTCAGGTCAGAGGACAGGGTCAGGGCAGTGCTCAGACCTGCTGCACCGCTGCCGACGATCAGCACATCGTAATGGTGGAATGCATGCATGGCGGATATTGAACTAAAGTTTGCTTCTGGTGTCACTCTTTACGTACAGCGATGGCCGGGAGATGATCCGGATATCGGAATGGGGACGGGCAATGGAAGAACAGGCGCAACCGGACGACGAACGCCAGGGCGAGGTTCTCGAATGCGTGGGGCAGCGTGCCCGGATACGGGTGGCGCCGGCCGCTGGCTGTTCGCGCTGTGCAGCCGGTGAGGGCTGCGGCCAGGGGTTGCTGGGCGCGATGCGGAGTGCCCCCTCTCCCGGCGAGTTCTGGGTTACCGTCCCCGGGGATGAACGGATGACACCGGGAGACCGGGTGCTGCTGCGGATGAGGCCTTCGGCCCTGGTGGCCGGCGCGGCGATGGTCTATATGGTGCCGCTTCTGGGGCTGGTGCTCGGGGCTCTGCTTGCGGAGGTGCTGATTGGCAGTAGTGATGGGGTGACCACGGCTGCCGGGATTGCCGGCCTCGCGGGGGGGCTGCTGCTGGCCCGCTATCGGTTGCGTAGTGCCCGCGAGGCCGGGCGCTACGAGCCGGTTTTTGTGAGGCGCGTCCCTGATTGTGACGTACAGTTCACTTGAAAACCCCGGTGTCGAACTCAATATCATGACGGGGTATCAGGCGAGGGTCCGTGCACCACGTACGGCCCCTGAGTATTCAAACCGGATGGGAGATCCCAATGACGAGGATGCCACATCGAGTCACACCGCTGCTTGCCCTTGCATTACTGCTGGTGAGTGCCTGTGTGCCCGCGCAGCAGAGCGGGAGTCAGTTGCCGGATTTCACCGGGCTGGTCGAGAATAATGCGGACGTTGTGGTTAATATCAGTACCACGTCCACGAGCTCCCGGGGCGCGACGCCGTTTGGTGGCCAGATGGAGCAGCTCCCGGAATTCTTCCAGGAATTCTTCAATGAGCGCTTCCGCGGGCAGATGCCGGACCGCCAGCGTGAGCACCAGTCCATGGGGTCGGGGTTCATTGTCTCTTCCGATGGTTACATTCTCACCAACAACCATGTGGTCGAGAACGCGGACGAGATCATCGTGCGCATGAACGACCGGCGCGAGATGGAAGCGGAAGTGGTGGGGGCTGATGCCCGTTCCGACATTGCGGTACTGAAGGTGGATGCCGAAGGCCTGCCCACGGCGAAGATCGGCAGCTCCTCGGATCTGTCGGTGGGCGAATGGGTGTTCGCCATCGGGTCGCCTTTCGGCTTTGACTACACCGTCACTTCGGGGATCGTCAGCGCCAAAGGCCGTTCCCTGCCGCGTGACAACTACATTCCCTTCATCCAGACCGATGTGGCCATTAATCCCGGCAATTCCGGTGGCCCCCTGTTCAATATGGACGGTGAGGTCATAGGGGTGAACTCCCAGATCTATACCCGTTCAGGTGGTTTCATGGGGGTTTCCTTCGCCATTCCCATGGATGTGGCCATGGATGTGTTCGATCAGCTCAGGAACAAAGGCAGTGTTACCCGTGGCTGGCTGGGCGTGATGATTCAGGAGGTCAACCGGGACCTGGCCGAAACCTTTGGTCTTGAACGGCCGCACGGCGCCCTGGTGGCGGACGTGGTGCCGGATTCACCGGCCGCGGAAGCCGGTCTGCAGCAGGGTGACGTGATCCTCGAGTTCAATGGCGAGGAAATCACCCGCTCTTCGGATCTGCCGCCCAAGGTCGGGCAGGCGGATGTTGGCAGCGAGGCCGAACTGACCGTGATGCGCGGCGGCGAACGGATCAAGGTGTCCTTTACTGTGGGTAAGCTGCCGGAAGATGGGCAGCAGGCGCAGCAGCAGTCCGTGCAGCCGGATACCGGCAACCGTCTGGGGCTGAGGGTTGAACCGCTGCCTGAGCAGCTGGCACGCCAGTGGGATCTGGACGGCGGTGTGCTGGTCACGGAAGTCGGGCGTGGTCCGGCACGCCAGGCCGGTATCCGCCGTAATGATGTAATCCGCAAGATCGGCAACCAGGGTGTGACCGACGTTGACGAGTTCCGCGAGGCGGTTTCCGGGCTGCCGGCCGGCAAGCCGGTAGCGGTCACTCTGATCCGGCAGGGGAATCCACGGATCGTGGCCCTGCGCCTGCCTGAGTAACGCCTGTCACCATGCCGGCCGGCCCGGGGTATTCCACCCGGGCCGGCCATAGCCTTTCCCTCCCGTGTCCGGTAAAATCCGCCCGGTCATGGCCGCTGCCGCAATGGCAGTCGCCGGAAACCGGATTCTGGAGTTTCAGTGAGCGATCTCAGCCACATACGCAACTTTTCGATCATTGCCCACATCGACCACGGCAAGTCCACACTGGCGGACCGCTTCATCCAGGTCTGCGAAGGACTGACCGACCGGGAAATGAACGAGCAGGTCCTGGATTCCATGGACCTGGAGCGTGAACGTGGGATCACCATCAAGGCCCAGAGCGTGACGCTCAAGTACAAGGCAAAGGATGGCAACGTCTACGAGCTCAACTTCATCGACACGCCGGGGCACGTGGACTTTTCCTATGAGGTGTCGCGCTCCCTCAAGGCCTGCGAGGGTGCGCTGCTTGTTGTGGATGCGGGCCAGGGCGTCGAGGCCCAGTCCGTGGCCAACTGCTACACCGCCATGGATCAGAACCTTGAGGTCATCCCGGTTCTGAACAAGATCGACCTGCCACAGGCCGATCCCGAGAAGGTGATGTCCGAGATTGAGGACGTCATCGGGATTGATGCCAGCGACGCGGTTCCCTGCAGCGCCAAGAACGGCACGGGCGTCGAGGACGTGCTGGAGGCGCTGATCAAACGCATTCCGCCGCCCGAGGGCGAGGTGGATGACGCCCTCCAGGCACTGATCATTGATTCCTGGTTTGATAACTACCAGGGCGTGGTATCGCTGGTGCGCGTGATGCACGGCAGCGTGCGCAAGGGCGAGAAGATTCTGGTCAAGTCCACCGGCAAGACCCACGTGGTGGACAAGGTGGGCTACTTCAATCCGAAGCCCACGACCATCCCCGAGCTCAAGGCCGGAGAAGTGGGCTTTGTCGTCTCCGGCATCAAGGACATCAAGGGTGCCCCCGTGGGCGATACCATGACCCACGCCAGCACTCCGGATGTACCCCAGCTGGAAGGCTTCCAGAACGTAAAGCCGCAGGTTTATGCGGGCATCTTCCCGGTGTCCTCGGAGGACTACAACGCCTTCCGGGACGCGCTTGAGAAGCTCACCCTCAATGACGCCTCGCTGTTCTTTGAGCCGGAGAGCTCGGATGCGCTCGGGTTCGGCTTCCGCTGTGGCTTCCTGGGCATGCTCCACATGGAGATCATCCAGGAGCGGGTGGAGCGCGAATACGGCATCAATCTCATCACCACTGCGCCCACGGTGGTCTATGAGGTGGTGATGGTGGATGGCACCGTTGAGTACATTGAGAATCCATCGCGTCTGCCGGACCCGGCGGAGATCGAGGAGATCCGCGAGCCCATCTGCGAGGCCAACATCCTCGTGCCCCAGGAATTCCTGGGCAACGTGATCGCACTCTGCGAGGAGCGCCGGGGCCAGCAGACCAACATGAACTTCCTGGCCACCCAGGTCCAGGTGGTCTATGAGCTGCCCATGAGCGAGGTTGTGCTGGACTTCTTCGACCGCCTCAAGAGCGCCACGCGCGGTTATGCGTCGCTGGATTATCAGTTCCAGCGTTTCCAGGCGGCGAATCTGGCGCGGCTGGATATTCTCATCAACGGCGACCGCGTGGATTCCCTGGCCATCGTGGTGCACCGGGATCAGGCCCACAGCAGGGGCAGGGCCTTTGCCGAGAAGATGAAGGAACTGATTCCCCGCCAGATGTTCGATATCGCCATCCAGGCGGCCATCGGCAACCACGTGGTGGCGCGCCAGACGGTCAAGGCGCTGCGCAAGAACGTCACGGCCAAGTGCTACGGCGGTGATGTCAGCCGCAAGAAGAAACTGCTGCAGAAGCAGAAGGAAGGCAAGAAGCGCATGAAGCAGGTCGGGAACGTGGAGGTGCCCCAGGAGGCCTTCCTGGCCGTGCTCAGGGTGGACGATGACTAGGGAGTGTCCATGAACATCAATTTCCCGCTGCTGCTGGTGGTACTCACCGCCGTCACCGGCATCATCTGGCTGATTGATGGCCGGTTCTTCCGGCCGCGCCGGCAGGAGCGCTATGCCCAGAGTGGTGCCCGCAAGAGCGCCGAGGACGCGGCGGACAGTAATGATCCGGACCAGCCCTGGCTCGCCGAGGTCAGCCGTTCCTTTTTCCCCATCCTGCTGGTGGTTCTGGTGCTGCGTTCCTTCCTGGTGGAGCCTTTCCAGATTCCGTCCGGCTCCATGCTGCCAACACTGGAAGTGGGGGACTTCATCCTGGTGAACAAGTTCACCTATGGGCTGAGGCTGCCGGTGGCGCACTGGGAGATTGCTGATTTCGGTGATCCTGAAAGAGGCGACATCATGGTGTTCCGCTACCCGGTGGAGCCCTCCGTCAACTACATCAAGCGTGTGGTCGGGGTGCCTGGCGACCGTGTTGCCTATGAGGGCAAACAGCTCTACGTTAATGGAGAGCCGGTGCCTTCCGCGTTTGTGGCGAGCCTGGGAAACCAGGACCTGCACCGGGAAAAGCTGGGGGGCGATGTGTTCAGCACCCTTTATGCCCAGCGCCGGACGGACCCGGATGCCGAGGGTGAGTGGACGGTTCCCGAAGGTCACTATTTCGTGATGGGCGACAATCGCGACAACAGTCGGGACAGCCGGTACTGGGGCATGGTGTCCGACCAGCATGTGGTGGGTAAGGCCTTCGCCATCTGGATGCACTGGGAGTCGCTGACCAGCCTTCCCAGTTTCCATCGTGTCGGCTGGATCCAGTAGCAGCGGAGATCCGTTATGAAACCAGCAGTCAGACACCAGAGTGGTTTTTCGATGCTCGCGATGATGCTGTTCATCGTGATCGGCGTTTTTCTACTGACCGTGGTTGTTCGTGTGGTGCCGGTGTACATCGAGGACTTCACGCTCAGCAGCATCATCGGCTCCATGGAAGAGTCCCGGCCCTACCGCGAGGCGGAAACCGTGGGGGATGTGCGGGAGCTGCTCCGCAAGCGCATTCAGATGGAGAACATTGATGGCGTGGATGTGGATGAGATCGCCATGGAGCGTGATGGCGAGCGCCTGCGCCTGGAATTCTCCTATGAAGTCCGCTCTCCGTTCATGGGCAATATCGACACCGTGATCCAATTCGACCACCAGCATGAACTGAGGATGCCGTGACCGAGCAGGAACGCCTCGACCAGCTCCAGAAACGACTGGGCTACCACTTCAGTAACGTGGAACACCTCCGGCTGGCGCTGACGCACCGGAGCTACGGTGGCAACAACAACGAGCGGCTTGAGTTCCTTGGGGATTCCATCCTCAACATGGTCATGGCCCAGTATCTCTTTCACCGCTTTCCGGAAGCCCGGGAAGGCCAGCTCAGCCGCCTGCGGGCAAGGCTGGTGCGCGGGGCGACGCTGGCGGAGATCGCGCTGGAGTTCGAGCTGGGTGACTGCCTGCGCCTGGGATCGGGGGAGCTCAAGAGCGGTGGTTTCAGGCGGGAGTCGATTCTGGCTGACGCCGTCGAATCGATTGTTGGCGGCATCTATCTGGATTCAGATCTGGAACATGCACGGGAGCGCCTGCTGGCCTGGTTCGGGCCCCGGCTCGACCGGCTCAGCCTGCAGGATACCCAGAAGGATCCCAAGACCCGCCTGCAGGAGTTTCTCCAGTCCCGGCGCGAGTCGCTGCCCAACTACGAGGTGGAGACGGTGCGCGGTGAGGCGCACCAGCAGACCTTCTACGTGAACTGCACTGTGCCCATACTGGCGGCGGCGACCCGTGGCCAGGGCGGGAGCCGGCGTGCCGCGGAACAGGATGCGGCCAGGCTGGCGCTGGAGCAGCTCGACCAGGAGGCAGGCAGCAATGACGGATGAACCGGTCACCCGCAGTGGTTTTGTCGGCATCCTGGGACGGCCCAATGTGGGCAAGTCGACCCTGATGAACCACCTGTTGGGCCAGAAGCTCAGCATCACCTCGCGCAAGCCCCAGACCACCCGCTACCAGCTCCTGGGAATTCACACGGTGGAGCAGGATCAGATGGTGTTCGTGGATACACCCGGGCTGCACACCGAGGAACCCAGGGCGCTCAACCGTTGCATGAACCGGGAGGCCACCACGGCTCTGAGGGACGTGGATGTGGTGGTGTTCGTGGTCGACCGGGATCTTTGGAACGAGGGCGATGCCAATGTGCTGGAACGCTTCTCCCACCTTCAGTGCCCGGTACTGGCGGTGATCAACAAGGTCGACCAGATGCCGGATACGGACCAGCTTCTGCCGCACATCGAATGGCTCAGCCAGCAGTACCCGTTCACCGAGATCGTGCCGGTTTCGGCGCTGCGCTCACGCAACCTGGACCGGCTGGAAAGCGCCATCCGCAGTCACCTGCCGGAGGGGCCGCATCACTTCGGTGATGACGATCTGACCAACCGGAGCTCGCGTTTCCTCGCCGCGGAGATGATCCGCGAGAAGATCACCCGCCAGCTCGGGGCGGAGCTGCCGTACACCATGGCGGTTGAGATCGAGACCTTCGAACAGGAAGGGAACACGCTGCACATCAATGGGCTCATCCTGGTCGAGCGCCAGGGGCAGAAGAAGATCGTCATCGGCGACAAGGGCAGCCGTCTGCGCCAGATCGGCCAGGAGGCCCGGCTGGACATGGAGAGCCTGTTCGGCTCGAAAGTGATGCTGCGTCTCTGGGTCAAGGTGCGCAAGGGGTGGGCTGATGATGAGCGCGCCCTGCGTTCCCTGGGGTATGGGGACCAGGGGCGCTGAGCCGTGAGCGAGCGCGGCCAGCAGCTGGATCCGGCCTTTGTGCTGCATCGCCGCCCCTATGGTGAAACCAGCCTGATTGTTGACCTCTTCACCCTGCACCATGGCCACTTCAGCGCTGTGGCCCGTGGTGCCGCCCGGCCCCGGAGCCAGTGGCAGGCGGAGCTCCAGCCCTTCCGGCCTCTGAGGACCTCCTGGTCCGGCCGTCAGTCGCTGAGGACGCTGCGCCACGCTGAGGCCACGGCGCCTGCCCTGGCGCTGTCCGGTGATCGCCTCTACTGTGGTTTCTATCTGAATGAACTGCTGTTGCGGCTGCTGACCGAGGCGGATCCGGCCCCGGACCTGTTCAGCGTCTACCTCGATACCCTCGAACGGCTTGCGGGGGGCAGTGCGGCGCTGGAGCCCACGCTGCGGCGGTTCGAGTACCGGCTGGCGGGGGAGTTGGGGTACGGCATCAGCTGGGACAGGACCGGGGATACCGGTGACCCCGTACAGCCCGACCGTGTCTACGCATTCCACCCGGCCCAGGGCGTGCTGGCGGACGGCCACGGCTCTGTCGGGGGCATTTCCGGTGAGCACCTGCTGGCGCTGGCTGCGGATGAGCTGGATAATCAGGCGGTACTGAAGGTGGCCAAACGGCTCATGCGCAGCCTTGTGGATCATCTGCTACAGGGGCGGCCGTTGCACAGCCGCCGTCTTTTCGCGCGTCAGGGGAGGTCAGAATGAGTCATCAGTCCCGCCGTGTTCTGCTCGGCGTCAACGTGGATCACGTGGCAACCCTCCGGGAGGCCCGGGGGACGCGTTATCCGGATCCGGTCCAGGCCGCACTGCTGGCGGAGGAAGCCGGGGCGGATGGCATCACGGTGCATCCCCGGGAGGATCGTCGCCACATCCAGGACCGGGATGTACGGATCCTGAGCGAGACCCTGAACACCCGCATGAACCTGGAAATGGCCGTGACCGATGCCATGCTGGGCTTCGCCGAAACCATCCGTCCCGAGCACTGCTGCTTCGTCCCGGAGAAGCGCGAGGAGCTGACTACTGAGGGCGGTCTGGATGTGGCTGGCCAGCCCGGGCGGGTCAGGGCCGCCTGCGAGCGCATGGCGGCGATGGGTACGGAAGTCTCACTGTTCATTGATGCCGATCCGGACCAGATCCGGGCGGCGGCGGACTGTGGCGCGCCGGCCATTGAGCTGCATACCGGCGAATACGCGCTCGCGGAGACGCCAGAGGTGATGGAGCGGGAGCTGAATCGGCTGAGGGAGTGCGTGGACCTGGCCCGGGGGCAGGGGCTGACCGTCAACGGCGGCCATGGCCTGCACTACCACAATACGGCCGCTATCGCGGCGCTCGGGGGCATTCACGAGCTCAACATCGGCCATGCCATCATGGCCCGGGCACTGATGGTTGGCATGAAGGAGGCGGTCCGGGACATGCGGGCGCTGATTGATCAGGCGTCAGGTGTCGGTGCTGTGTAGCAGCTGGTGCCAGTGCGTCTGCTCACACCAGCGCATCAGCCGGTCCATGGCGGCAAGCAGGCGCTCCACCGCGTCGCCGATCCCTTCAGCCCCCTTCTTGAGGCGGGTTTCCAGGTCCGCTGCGCAGTCGCCCAGCTCCGGAACACCGGTGTAGCGGGTGGCCCCGTGAAGCCGGTGGACCCGTTCAAGCAGGGTGGCCTGGTCCCCCTGGTTGTACAGGTTCTCAACAGCCGTCCGATCCTCCTCGACATGATCCAGCAGCATGCTCAGCATCTCCTCCGCCAGATCCGGCTTGCCATTGGCCCGCTGCAGGCATGCCTCAGGGTCGACCACCGCGTGCTGGCGGCCCCGTGACGAAGGCCTGACCCCCTCCGGCTCCCTGGGCTGGCGCTCCTCGGCGGCCTGGACGTCCAGCCCCAGGTGGCGCTGGAGCGTATGGGCAATCAGTGACGGGTTGATGGGTTTGGTCAGATAGCCGTCGAAACCGGAAGCCAGGAGATGCTCACGTTCCTCCGAGAGGGCGTGGGCCGTGAGGGCGATGACCGGTACATGGCTGTTGGCGTTGTTGAGCCGGCGTATGCGGGTGGTGGCCTCGGTACCATCCATGCCGGGCATCTGGACATCCATCAGGACCAGGTCGAAGGTCTCCTGCTGGAGGCGTTGCAGAGCCTCATAGCCGCTGCCCACATCCTCCACATGGAGGTTGAATTCCCGCAGCAGCGTTGTGACAAGCTTGAGGTTGGCCGAGTTGTCGTCTACCGCAAGAACCCGGGCATTCGTTTCCTGGCGGTCGGCCGCAGGCAGAGGCGCCGGTGCCCGCGGCTGCTCCGGCAGCTCCCCCGTGCCCTGGATCAGCTGCCCCAGGCGCTGCTGGAAGAAGGTGCGGCGCACCGGTTTGGTCATGTGGGCCGAGGCCATGCTCACCAGCGGGCTGGCGTCCTCATTGAGCGTAGGGGTAAGCAGCAGCACCCGGCAGTCGCACTCGTATTCCAGGGTCCGGATCAGTTCCCGGTGCTGGTTCGAGTGGAGCAGGTGGCGGGCCACGCCCAGGATCACCAGAGCGAAGCCCTGGCCGCTGGCCTGGGCGGACTGGACCTGTGCAATCACCTCCTGCGGGCCGGAGGCGTGGGTAACAGCGACCCCGCATTCCCGCAGCAGGTTGGTGATCGCCAGCCCGGTTGTTTCCTGATATTCCAGATAGAGGACTGATTCCCCGCTGAATGGAGGAGGCGGGGCTGTTTCCGCTGTGCCCGAGGTCTCCAGGGGCAGGCTGAACCAGAAACTGGAGCCTCTGCCCAGCTCGCTATCAACCCCGATTTCGCCGCCCATTTCCTCTACCAGCCGGTGTGAGATCACCAGGCCCAGCCCGGTGCCGCCGTACTGGCGCGCCGTGGAGGCGTCCGCCTGGCTGAAGGCATTGAAGATGCTTTCCTGCTGGGATTCGGAAAGACCCACACCGGTGTCCGTGATGCTGATCCGGATTCGGTTGTCGTCTGGAGCATCCTCATCGAGCATCACCCGTACCACCACTTCGCCGTGCTGGGTGAACTTGATGGCATTGTTCACCAGGTTGGTCAGCACCTGCTTGATGCGCAGCGGGTCCCCCATGAAGGCGTCGGGGACATCGGTGTAGATCAGGGGCGCCAGGTCCAGGTTCTTCTCGTGGGCTGCTGGTGCCAGCATGATCAGCACCTCCTCTACGGTCTCGCGCAGGTGGAAGGGCGTCCGGTCCAGAACCAGTTTGCCCGCCTCGATCTTGGAGAAGTCCAAAATGTCGTTGATGATGGTGAGCAGGATTTCCGAGGACTTGCGGATGGTATTGAGGTGGTCCCGCTGCTGGGCCGAGGCGGGGGCTTTCAGCAGCAGATCCGTGAAGCCGATGATGCCGTTGAGTGGGGTGCGGATCTCATGGCTCATGTTTGCCAGGAACTCCGACTTGATCCGGCTTGCCTCGAGGGCCTGCTTGCGTGCCAGGTCGAGTTCGATGTTCTGGACTTCGATGGTCTCCAGGGTCTCGCGCAGATCCTCGGTGGCCTGGTCCACATTCTGCTGCATCTCATCCCGCGCCTGCTGCAGGCTGCCGGCCATGGCATTGAGCCCGGAAGCCAGTTCCTCCAGCTCAGGTCCTGCCGTCATCTCCACCCGGGTGTCGAGCTTGCCCTCGCGCAGACGGTTGATGGCGCGGGTGAGCTCATGGATGGGGTCGGTGACCGAGCGGCTCAGGTGAATGGCAATCAGGGTGTTCAGGAAAAGTCCGCCCCCGACCAGAAGCAGGCTCACCAGAAGGGCTTCATACTGCTCTTTGCGGGTGGTGGCATGGGAAAGTTCAACGCTCACCCATCCCAGGGGCTGCTCGCCCCCAGCGGTGTCGTTCCGGCGTCGGTCCATGTCCAGGAGGCCGTCAATCATGAGGTCCTGGGGGTAGATGGGGGCAGTGAACAGCGACGCGTCCTCGCCGGTGTGGACTGTCGGGCTGGTTACGTTCTGGAGCGGTTGCTGTCCCTGCAACCGCTCCCGGCGGCCGGTCTGTACCAGCTTCCGCCCATCACTGTCATAGATGGTGATGGCGCGGACATCGTCCTCTTCCAGCATGGAACTGGCGATGCCGAACAGCAGGTTACGGTTGCCGGTAAAAGCACCGTACTCAGAGGCGGAAGCCAGCTGGCGGCTGAGCGACATGCCCCGTTCCTCGAGCATGCGCGACAGGTTGCTGACCCAGCTGTGGGTGAAATACACCCCCACGATCACGATCAGCACCATCGTGGGGATCAGAGACAGAAAGAAGACCTTTTTCTGGACGCCCCAGCGGCGCATCAGTGACCCTGCTTGATCGTGTGGATGGCTCCGGAGTGGTTGGGCGCGGCTCCGGATCGGCGTATCATGGGCGCCAATCTAACACAAGCGTGTGCCGGCACGCGTTGCCGGTGTCACAAGCCTGAGGAGTTTCCGCCGCCATGGCCTATGCAACCATTGAGGATTATGTGGGCAATACGCCGCTGGTTCGGCTCCAGCGCCTGCCGGGCAATACCAGCAACACCATCCTGGTGAAGCTTGAGGGCAACAACCCGGCCGGCTCGGTCAAGGACAGGCCCGCGCTGAGCATGATCAGTGAGGCGGAAAAACGCGGTGATATCAAGCCGGGGGACACCCTGATCGAGGCCACCAGCGGCAATACCGGCATTGCCCTTGCCATGGCGGCTGCCATCAAGGGGTACCGCATGATCCTGATCATGCCGGAGAATGCGAGTGAGGAACGCCGTGCCTCCATGCGCGCCTACGGGGCCGAGATCATCAGCGTCTCGCGCGAGGCCGGCATGGAGGGCGCGCGGGATACGGCGCAGCAGATGGCGGCCGAAGGACAGGGCCTGATCCTGGACCAGTTCGCGAACCCTGACAATCCGCTGTCGCACTACAAGGGCACGGCGCCTGAGATCTGGCGGGATACCGGTGGAGGGATTACACACTTCATCTCTTCCATGGGGACCACCGGTACCATTATGGGCTGCTCCCGGTATTTCCGTGAGCAGAGCCCGGACGTCGAGATTATCGGGCTGCAACCGGGGGAGGACGCGGCCATTCCGGGTATCCGCCGCTGGCCGCCGGAGTACCTGCCCGGGATCTTCAATGCCAGCGCCGTGGACCGGACTATGGAAATGGGCCAGCAGGAGGCCGAGGACACCATGAGGGCCCTGGCCGCGAAGGAGGGTATCTTCTGCGGCGTATCCTCCGGGGGTTGCGTGGCCGGTGCGCTCCGTCTCTCCCAGGAGGTTGAAAACGCCACCATCGTCGCCATTATCTGCGACCGGGGCGACCGCTATCTGTCCACCGGTGTGTTTTCCAGCCAGTAGACCATCGGCCCACACCCCGTAAATCGACCATCAACAGGGTAGTCCAGCATGAGCCGACGCCGGCGAGGTCCGCGCATCCCCGCAGAACCGGTGAGCATTGAAATTGACAGCCTCAGCCATGATGGACGTGGCGTTGGGCGCATTGAGGGCAAGGCGGCGTTTGTGGCCGGCGCGCTGCCGGGGGAACAGGTGCAGGCACGCTTCCTGGACCGCCGCCGGCGTTTTGATGCCCTGCGCACGCTGGAGGTAGAAGCCAATCCCGGCCCCGACCGGGTAACGCCACCGTGCCCGCACGCGGATCTGTGCGGCGGCTGCAGCCTGCAGCACCTGGCACCGGCGGCGCAGGTCCGGCTCAAGGCGGAAACGCTGGCCGAACAGTTCGCCCACTTCGGAGGAATCGAACCGGAGCAGTGGGCTGAGCCGCTGACTGGCGAAACCCTTGGGTACCGCCGTAAGGCGCGCCTGGGCGTGCGCTACGTGACCAAGCGCGGCGAGGTTCTGGTGGGTTTCCGTGAGAAGGGCAGCAGTTTCATCACCGCGATCAACGACTGCGCGGTGCTCGACCCCCGTGTGGGTCAGCGCATCGAGGCCCTGAAGGAACTGATTGCCGGGCTTTCGGTCTACAACCGGCTGGCCCAGATCGAAGTGGCCTGTGGTGATGACGAGGCGGCCCTTGTCCTGCGCCACCTGGAGCCTCTGACACCGGAGGACGAAGCCACTCTGTGTGAATTCGGCCGGACCCATGACCTGCAGATCTATCTCCAGCCCAAGGGGCCGGATACCGTGCACCGCCTCTGGCCGGAGCCGGGTAACGGGCCTGACCGGCTGTTCTACCAGCTTCCGGAATGGGATCTGACGCTGGGCTTCCATCCCATGGATTTCACCCAGGTGAACGCGGACATCAACCAGCGCATGGTCAGCCAGGCACTGGCATGGCTGGCGCCGGAGCCCCATCACCGGGTGCTGGACCTGTTCTGCGGTCTGGGCAACTTCTCGCTGCCGCTGGCGCGCCAGGCCGGCGAAGTGGTCGGTGTCGAGGGTGAGGAGGCGCTGGTCCAACGCGGCCGCGAGAACGCCGAGCGTAACGGTCTGGGTAACGTCACCTTCCGGGCCACGGATCTGCAGCAGGATTTCACGGCGGAGCCCTGGGCCGCGGAAGGGTTTGACCGGGTACTGATTGACCCACCGCGCTCCGGTGCGGAAGACGTAGTGCGTCATCTCTCCGGTGCCGGTGTGGAGCGCATTGTCTATGTGTCATGCAATCCGGCGACCCTGGCCCGGGACGCCGGTATTCTCGTGGCGAGTGGCTACCGGCTGGTGCGGGCCGGGATCATGGACATGTTCCCGCATACCGCCCATGTCGAGTCCATGGCCCTGTTCGAGCGGGAGTCACGCTGATGGTGAAGGTCCGTGAAAATTACGCCAGCACGGCGGATGGCGGCGTGGATATCGGTGCCTGGGTCGACCACATTGACGCCCAGCACCCGCTGGAGGACCGTGACACACTGATCCGCGCCTGCCGGCGCAGTCTCGCCATAGACCGTAAGGCCGTACGCGAGGATCGGCAGTGGGCACCCGGGGCCAGCAGTTTCCTGACTGGGCTCGAGATGGCCCAGATCCTGACCGAGCTGCGCCTGGACCAGGAAACCCTGGTTGCGGCGGTGCTGTACCGGGCGGTGCGCGAGGAGCGCATGACGCTGGAGGCGGTGCGCTCCGAGTTCGGTGAGGCCATCGCGCAGCTGATTGAGGGTGTGGTCCAGATGGCCGCCATATCCACCCTTCACCGGCCGCTCAAGGGCAATGTGCTGGGGCAGGCCCAGGGGCAGCAGGACAATGTCCGCCGTATGCTGGTGACCATGGTGGACGATGTGCGCGTGGCCCTGATCAAGCTGGCGGAGCGTACCTGTGCCATCCGTGCGGTCAAGGACGCCCCGCCGGAGAAGCGCCTGCGCGTGGCCCGTGAGGTGTTCGACATCTATGCGCCGCTGGCCCACCGGCTGGGCATCGGGCACATCAAGTGGGAGCTGGAGGACCTGTCCTTCCGCTATCTGCACGAATCCGCGTATAAGAAAATCGCCAAGCTTCTGGACGAGAAGCGCGTTGACCGGGACGCCTATGTCAAACGCGTGGCTGAGATCCTCAGGGGCGCCCTGGCCGAGTCGGACATCCAGGCCGAGGTGGCGGGGCGCGCCAAGCACATCTACAGCATCTGGCGGAAGATGCGCCGCAAGGGCATTGATTTCTCGGAGGTCTACGACATCCGGGCACTGCGTGTCCTGGTGCCGGAAGTGCGTGACTGCTATGCCGCGATTGGGGTGGTGCACGGGCTCTGGCGCCATATTCCCCATGAGTTCGATGACTACATCGCCAATCCCAAGGAAAACGGCTACCAGTCCCTGCACACCGCCGTGGTGGGGCCCGAGGGCAAGACCATGGAGGTGCAGATCCGCACCCATGATATGCACGAGGATGCGGAGCTGGGCGTGTGTGCCCACTGGCGCTACAAGGGCACCGATAACGGCGGTTCGGAGGCGGCCTATGAGGCCAAGATCAACTGGCTGCGCCAGGTCATCGAATGGCAGGAGGATCTGGGCGAGAGCGGCAACCTGGTGGAGCAGCTGCGCAGTGACGTGGGCGGCGATCGCATCTATGTATTCACTCCCGAGGGCCACGTGGTGGACATGCCCCGTGGGGCGACGCCGCTGGATTTCGCCTACAAGATCCACACCGAGGTGGGCCATGCCTGCCGGGGCGCCAAGGTCAACGGCCGTATCGTACCGCTGACCCATACGCTGCGGACCGGGGATCAGGTGAGCATCCTGCGTGGAAGCGAGGCCGCGCCCAGCCGTGACTGGCTCAATCCCGGGCTGGGTTACATCCAGACCTCGCGGGCCCGCGCCAAGGTGACCCACTGGTTCAAGATGCAGGACCGGGAACAGAACATCGCCGACGGAAAGGCGGTTCTGGAGGACGAGCTTGGCCGCCTCTCGCTGCGCGATCTCGATCTCGACGCCCTGGCCCGGAAGGTCAACTACAGCTCGGCCAGCGACATGTACGCCGCCATCGGGGCCGGGGATCTCAAGCCGGCCCAGGCGGTCAAGGCGGCCCAACGGGTGCTGGAGCCGGCCGATCGCCAGCTGGATTTCCGGTTTGCGCGCGGGCGCAGTGACAAGGCGAAAAAGGACCCGGACATCCACATCCAGGGCGTGGGCAATCTAAAGACCACCATTGCCCAGTGCTGCAGCCCCGTGCCCGGAGACCCCATCATCGGCTACATCACTGTTGGCCGTGGCGTGACCGTCCACCGGGATGACTGCATGAACCTGCTGCAGCTTCGCGAGCAGGAGGCCAGCCGCATCATTGAGGTGGACTGGGGGCCGGAGCCCGAAGCTCGCTACCCGGTGACCATCGATATCGAGGCCTATGACCGGGCGGGGCTACTGAACGACATCACTTCGGTGCTGGCCAACCGCAAGCTCAATGTGCTGTCGATGCAGACCCAGTCCCACAGTGACAGCAATATGGCGAACATGACGCTGACGGTGGAAATCGGCGATATCGACCAGCTCTCGCGCCTGCTGGCCTCCATCCGCCAGCTGCCCAACGTCATGGATGTGCATCGCCACCGTGAAGCCTGACCGGAGTGACCCGATGAGCCGAACCTATTCGATGGAGGACCTGCTGGCGCTGATGGCCCGCCTGCGGGACCCGCAGCAGGGCTGCCCCTGGGATCTGGAGCAGGACTTCCGCAGCATAGTGCCGCACACCATTGAGGAGACCTACGAGGTGGCGGACGCCATCGAGCGCGGGGATTTCGATCATCTGCCGGATGAACTGGGGGATCTGCTGTTCCAGGTGGTGTTCTATGCCCAGCTGGCCCGGGAAGAGGGGCGTTTCGGCTTCAGTGACCTGGTTGATGGGGTGACCCGCAAGATGATCCGTCGCCATCCGCATATTTTCCCGGATGGCACCCTGGACAGCCATCCCGGTGACGCCGATGGCATGACCGAAGCGGATGTGCGCGTGAACTGGGACCGCATCAAGGCCGAGGAGAAGGGGAAGCAGGGGGCAGAGGCAACACCTGCAAGCGCCCTGGACGACGTGACCCCCGGCCTTCCCGCCTTTCAGCGCGCGGCCAAGCTGCAGAAGCGTGCCTCAAAGGTTGGCTTCGACTGGCCGGAGACCGGCATGGTCTTCGACAAGCTCCACGAGGAGGCGGATGAGCTCAGGACGGCCTGGCAGGAACAGTCCGGCCCCGAGGACAGGGACGCGGTAGAGGATGAACTGGGCGACCTGCTGTTCGTGGCCGTGAACCTCAGCCGCTTTCTGGGGGTGGATGCGGAACAGGCCCTGCGCCGCGCCAACCTCAAGTTCGAGCGCCGCTTCCGGTGCATGGAGGCACAGCTGGAGGATGCGGGGGAAAAGCTGAAAGGGCGGGATATCGAGACCCTGGAAGCGGCCTGGCAGAGGGCCAAAAAGGCCTCGGATGCGGACAGTTGAGGCCCTGAGCGGTCACCATACGTACAATCCATTACCGTTATTCCCTCTCCTCCCAAGCCCGAATGGACTACAGTATTGTCAAAGAGGCGGCATCAACGGGGAGGTAATATGCGGCTTGGACAACTCGTCAATCACTGGGAGCAGCATGCCCGAGGCCGGCTGGCCGAGGAGCAGGTGACCGTAAGGCTCCCGGAGGAAGGCGAACAGCAGCTTGAGGCGCTTGCAAAGCAGTACCCTCTCAAGTCCCGCGAAGCCCTGCTGCGTGATCTGATCAACGCCGCCCTGACTGATCTTGAGGTCTGCTTCCCGTACCGCGAAGGCAGCCGTGTCGTTGCCCGGGACGAGGACGGGTTCGAGATCTACGAGGACGCCGGCATGACCCCGCGTTTCCTCAACCTCTCCCGCAAGTACATGCAGCAGCTCAAGGGTGACGCCTCACGCGTGGCGTGAGGCCGTCCCCGTTGACTACTTCTGGCGGCCCGGCTCCGGGAGATCGGAGAGGGCCGCGTTGAGCAGGTCCCGCAGCAGTTCCTCTTCCGAATAGTCCGGATACAGCTCCGCCAGCGCACGCAGCCGTGCCGCATCCTCCAGTGTGACGTTCACCTCGTATTCCTGCTTGCCGTCCTCCGGTGTGCGTTCACCGGATTCCCACTGTTTCGGCAGATCCGCGATTTTCATGGTATTGCGTTGCTCCGGTCATGTTGGGCCATACTAAGGGCGTTAAGCCGGTTTCATCCTAGCACGGAGCCACCGGCATTGCCCGCAGCGAAAGGGACCCTTTTCAATGACCGAACTCCATCCCGCTCTCAGGGAAAACATCCGTCTTCTTGGTGAGATCCTCGGTGACTGCATCCGCGAGAAACCCGGTCCGGAATGGTATGAGCGGGTAGAGGCGGTGCGTCAGGCAGCCAAGGATGACCGTATGCAGGAAAGCGGCTCCGGGCAGCGCCTCGCCGAATTTCTGGCAAGCCTGACCGACGACCAGCTGGTGCCGGTGACGCGGGCTTTCAACCAGTTCCTGAATCTGGCCAACCTGGCCGAGCAGTACCACAGCATCCGACGCCGGCGTGAACCCCGGGAAGAGGGGCCCGACGAATCGGTGCATGCGACACTGGCACGCCTGGCAGAGCAGGGTGTGGAACCGTCCCGGCTGCACGAATGCGTGCGGGATATGCGCATGGAGTTCGTGCTGACGGCCCACCCCACCGAAGTGGCCCGCCGGACCCTCATCATGAAATACGATGAGATGTCCGCCTGCCTCCAGCGCCTGGACAGTGAGGATCTTCTGGCGGATGAGCGTGAGCGGGAGGTGGCGCGCCTGCGCCAGCTGATCACCCAGGCCTGGAATACCGACGAGATCCGTTACGAGCGCCCCACCGCGGTGGACGAGGCACGCTGGGGCTTTGCCGTGGTTGAGAACAGTCTCTGGCAGGCATTGCCCGACTTCCTGCGGGAGCTGGACGGAGCCCTCGTGGAACAGACAGGGGAAGGCCTGCCCATTGAGGCCAGCCCCATCCGGGTGGCTTCCTGGATGGGTGGTGACCGGGACGGCAACCCCAACGTCACCGCCGCCGTGACCCGCGAGGTGCTGCTGCTCAGCCGCTGGATGGCGGCGGATCTGTTCCTGCGCGACCTCCAGGATCTGCGGGCGGAGCTGTCCATGTGGGAGGCCTCTCCGGAATTGCAGGAGCGGGTCGGGGGCCACCGTGAACCCTACAGGGCGCTGCTCTCGGAACTGCGGGACCGCCTGAGGGCCACCCGGGACTGGGCTGAAGAGGCGGTGAGAGGAAGCGCTGAACCCTCACCGGAGGTGATGCTGGACTCCGCCGAGCTGACCGAACCCCTGCAGCTGTGCTACGACTCCCTCGTGGCCTGCGGCATGGAATCGGTGGCGCGCGGGCCGCTGCTGGACACACTGCGGCGCGCCCACTGTTTCGGGCTGGAGCTGATCCGGCTGGATGTGCGCCAGGAAGCCTCCCGGCATGCCTCGGCCATTGGCGAAATCGTCGAGTGGCTGGGGCTGGGGGATTACA
This sequence comes from uncultured Halovibrio sp., assembly GCF_913056445.1. Lineage (NCBI taxonomy): Bacteria > Pseudomonadati > Pseudomonadota > Gammaproteobacteria > Oceanospirillales > Halomonadaceae > Halovibrio > uncultured Halovibrio sp. The sequence continues at coordinate 6,344 of NZ_CAJXMA010000015.1, read as the reverse complement.
CGCAGTGGAACGAGACCGAGCGCCAGCAGTTCCTGATCCGGGAACTGGAGAGTCGCCGTCCGCTGGTCCCGCGCAACTGGGCGCCCTCGGAGGAAACACGGGAGGTTCTGGATACCTGCCGGGTGATTGCCGAGCATCCGCCGGAAGCACTGGGCTCCTATGTGATCTCCATGGCGGCCCAACCCTCGGACGTGCTGGCGGTGATCCTGCTGCTGCGGGAGGCCGGCATGGATCATCCCATGCGCATCGTGCCGCTGTTTGAAACCCTGGCGGACCTGGACCATGCTCCGGAGGCACTGAGGGCCCTGCTGGAGCTGGACTGGTATCGGGAGTACACCGGTGGCGCCCAGGAGGTGATGATCGGGTACTCGGATTCGGCCAAGGATGCCGGGCAGATGATGGCGGCCTGGGCCCAGTACCAGGCCCAGGAAGCGCTGACCCAGGTGGCCACGGATTACGGGGTACACCTGACACTCTTCCACGGTCGTGGCGGCACCGTGGGCCGTGGTGGCGGCCCTGCCAATCAGGCCATTCTTTCGCAGCCGCCGGGCTCGGTGAACGGCAGCCTTAGGGTGACCGAGCAGGGCGAGATGATCCGCTTCAAGTTCGGCCTCCCGCGCGTGGCCCATCGGAGCTTCAATCTCTACACCAGTGCAGTGCTGGAAGCGACGGTGGCGCCGGCCCCGGAACCGAAGCCGGAATGGCGCGAGATGATGCACTCGCTGAGCGGTGAGGCTGTGCGCTCCTATCGCGGGCTGGTGCGCGAGACGGATGAGTTCGTCACCTACTTCCGACAGGCCACCCCCGAGCAGGAGCTGGGCAAGCTGGCGCTGGGCAGTCGTCCGGCGCGGCGCAGGCCAACAGGGGGTGTGGAGAGTCTCAGGGCGATCCCCTGGATCTTCGCCTGGACCCAGATGCGCCTGATGCTGCCGGCCTGGCTGGGCAGTGATGTGGCCCTGGGCCGGGCGCTGGAGGACGGGCATGAACCCCTCCTGAACGAGATGATCCGGGACTGGCCTTTCTTCCGCACCCATATCGACATGCTGGAGATGGTTCTTGCCAAGGCGGACCTGCGGATTGTCAGCTATTATGAGCAGAAGCTTGTGGAACCGGATCTCCGCCCCCTGGGTGAGACACTGCGTGAACGTCTGCGTGGGTGTGTCCAGCATGTGAACCGGCTGAAGGGGCAGGAGGAGCTGCTGACCCAGCAGCCGGACTTCGCCCATTCAATGAGGGTCCGCAACACCTATACGGACCCACTCCATTATCTGCAGGCGGAGCTGCTGCAGCGCGACCGGTATGCAGCCGGGCGGGTTCCAGAGAACGTCGAGAAGGCCATGAAGGTGACCATGGCCGGGATTGCGGCCGGTATGCGCAATACCGGCTGAGGCAGGGGAGAACGGATGACGGAACAGCCGGATATGGACGCACTGGCGGCAAGGGTTCAGCAGCTTTACCGACTGCCGCCCATGCCGGCTATTGCGTTGCGGGTCATGCAGATGACAGCCGCACCTGAGACAACGGCCGCCGACCTGGCGGGCGTGATCGAGCGCGACCCCAGCCTGGCGGCCCAGGTCCTGCGTTACGCCCGCTCGGCTCTCTTCAACTACCGGGGGGAGCTGCACAGTGTCCAGGAGGCCGTAACCCGGGTGCTCGGGTTCGACCGAGTCACTCACCTGGCGGTGGGCATCGCGGCCTCACGCAGTTTTGAGCTGCCGCGTTCCGGCCCTCTGGGGCTGGAGGCGTTCTGGCACCACTCACTGCACTGTGCCCGTCTTTCCCTGTCGATCGCCCGCAGCATTCCGCGGGATGCTCCTGGGCGTCCGGGCCCGGAGCTGGCCTACCTGTGTGGGCTCCTGCATAACCTGGGTCTGTTGCTGATCGGGCACCTGTTTCCGGAGGATTTCCGTCAGCTCCGTGAGGCGCGCGAGGCGGAACCGGACGTGCCGCTGACGGAGCTTGAATCCCGGGTGTTCCACAGCAGCGGGCAGGACGATGGCACACCGTTGCGCGTCGGCCATGCCAGTGCCGGCGGACTTCTGCTGCATCTCTGGGAAATGCCCGCCCCGGTGGTGACGGTTGCCGGCATGCATGAGACGCCGGACTATCAGGGCCAGCACGAGGCCTACGTACACTGTGTTCAGCTCGCCAATGGGCTTCTGAAGGAACGTGGCATTGGTGATGGCAGCAGTGGATCCGATCCCGCTGATGCAGCCCGTGCCCTGGGGTTGGATCAGACGGCTATTGAGTCGCTCGGGAGTACCATCGACCAGGTGAGCGCTGAAATCGAGGAACTTGCCCGCGGCCTTGCCGCCTGATTTGCTACATACGGTCTGCCACGTATAATGAGCCTTCGATTTTTAATGTGCCTGTCCCTGTTCAGGGGGCTGCAAGCCAATGGGAGCAATCAGTATGCGTATCATTCTGCTCGGCCCGCCGGGAGCCGGAAAAGGAACCCAGGCTGCGTACCTCACCGAAGCTTTCGGTATTCCCCAGATCTCCACGGGCGACATGCTCCGTGCCCAGGTGAAGGCCGGAACCGAGCTGGGCAAGAAAGCGGAAGAGGTGATGAACGCGGGTCAGCTGGTCTCCGATGACCTGATCATCGGTATGCTGAAGGAACGCATTGCTGAGGACGACTGTAAGAACGGCTATCTTCTGGATGGCGTGCCCCGGACGATTCCCCAGGCGGAATCACTCCAGGAGCAGGGCATCAAGATCGACTACGTGGTCGAGATCTCGGTGGACGACGACGAGATTGTTGAGCGTCTCTCCGGTCGCCGGATCCATGAGCCCAGCGGCCGCGTTTACCACATCAAGCACATGCCGCCGAAAGAGGATGGCAAGGACGACGAGACGGGCGAGCCCCTGATCCAGCGTGAGGACGACAAGGAAGAGACCGTACGTAAGCGTCTCCAGGTCTATCGTGAAGAGACCGAACCACTGGTGAAGTTCTATCAGGACCTGGAAGCGAAGAACCCGGGTAATGCCCCCCACTATGTCCGGATCGAGGGTGTGGGTTCCACCGAGTCCATCCGTGACCGGATCATTTCCACCCTGAAGGGCTGATGCCTGCCATGACCCGGCTGCTCGCTGTGGATACCAGTGCTGGCCGGGGCTCCGTTGCCCTCCTTGACGGGGGCAGCGTGCTCACCGATTACAGCGATGAACCCCGGTCCCACACCCGCCGGCTGGAGCCCATGGTCAATGGCCTTCTGGCTCAGTCCGGGCTGCGGCTGGGGGATCTGGATGCATTGGCCTTCGGCGCCGGCCCGGGATCGTTCACGGGCCTGAGGGTGACCGCCGGGCTGGTTCAGGGGCTGGCTTTCGGGCTCCAGCTGCCGGTGGTGCCGGTGTCGTCACTGCGGGCCATGGCCCATGCCGTGCATGGGCGGTTGGACGCACCCGCAGAGGTCGCCGTGGCCCGGGATGCCCGTATGGGGGAGCTCTACTGGGGGCTCTATCGGGTGACGCCGGAGGCAGCGGTGGAACCGCTGCTGCCCGATTCACTGGTTTCTCCCGCGGCACTGTCGCTGCCTGAGACGACCGGTGTCTGGCTGGGCGTCGGTGATGGCTGGCTTCTGCGGGAAGCGATTCCGGACCCCGTGCTTGCGCGCATGGAGACAATCATGCCCGACGTGATGCCGGAAGCCGGTGCGATTGCCTGCCTGGCTGAGACCCTGCTGCACCAGGGCGAATGGGTTGGGGCAGAAGCGGTCCAGCCGGTCTACCTGCGGGACGATGTGGCCTGGCAGACCAGCGCCTGAGCAGAGTGGGCGATCAGTGATTATACTGTTACCCGGTTCTCCTTTTTTCGATTCTGACGGGCATTGATCCAATGGTCGGTGGTATCTCCGGAAACAGCCCCCTGCCGCTCGCACCGGATCCGGCACGGCGGCCTGACGGTCCCGGGCGGGAAGCACCCCGCGCGGAACCCCTCAATGAGGCCCGCAGTGCCCCCCGCGAAGACAGCGGTCAGGCGCGCACCCGGCGTGCTGAGGCCGTGGCCGAGCCGGAGGTTGTGCGTCCCCGCCGCAGTCCGGATACCGACAGTCTCCCTCTCCGGAATCAGGAGGCACTCAGCGCCTATGATCGTATCGGCAGTGCCGCCGTGGCGGAGGACGTGGAGCTGGTCGGCGTGGACATCCGGATCTGATGGTGGCTGAGCTTCAGGTGGCGGCTGCCGGGCCGGAATGGCTCCCGGTTGCGGCCGAAGTGGCGCAGCGGCTGGGGCTCGAGTGTCTGCCCGAACCGGTGGACAGACCGGCGGAACTGGCCAGCCCCGCGTTGCTGGTGCTGGTTTCCGGTGAGGGCATCAGTCTTCAGGCGACCGGAAAGAAGGCGCCGGGCCCGGTGCGGGTGGACTGGGTGCACGGGCGCAGCGGTCACCGCCGCCGCCAGGGCGGCGCCGAACTGCTGGTCAAGGCCATTGGCGTGGGGCGGGCTTCAAGGCCACTCCGGATCCTGGATGCCACCGCCGGGCTGGGTGAGGATGCGCTGGTATTGGCCGGTTTCGACTGTGAGCTGGTGCTGTTCGAACGCTCACCGGTGATCGCCGAGCTGCTTGCCGATGGTATGGCCCGGGCGGCACATGAACCGGCGCTGTCGGATCGACTCGCGCGCATGCAGCTGGAACGTGGTGACGCCACCCACTGGCTTGCGGCGCATCCCGAGGCTGTGGATGTGGTCTACCTGGATCCGATGTTTCCGGAGAAGCGCAACAGTGCCGCGGTGCGCAAGGAAATGCAGCTGGCCAGGAGCGTGGTCGGTGATGACGGGGATGCCGCCTTACTGCTGGAGACGGGCCTGGCCGCCGCGCGTCACCGTGTGGTGGTCAAGCGCCCGCGCCGGGCGGACCCGCTGCCCGGGCCGGAACCCGCCACCTCAGTTGAGGGCCGCAGCAGCCGGTTTGACGTCTACAGCCGCCGGGCCCTTCCGTAGCAAGCCGTCAGGACTGGCCCGTTTCGGGAAGATCCGCGCTTTTGACGCCCGGCATGGGAACACTCACATTCGTCACCTGCAGGATCGACTGGCGGAGCTCCGAGCTCAGCACCAGGCGGGCCTCTTCAGCCACTTCCTCCAGCCCCGAGCGCCAGGCCAGCCGGCCATCCTCATCCGTGGTCAGGATGCCGTTGGTCCGCAGGTTGGCAATGAAGTTCCGGAACAGGGTCTTGTCGAAGAATTCCGGCGCGCTCAGCCCGAACAGCACGGATACACGCTCGGCCAGCAGCGTGGACTGTTCCTCCAGCTCTTCCGGTGTCAGGGTGTTGGGCCCGAAGCGCTGCAGTATGGCGATGCTCAGGTAGTAGCGCTGCAGGGTCTGGATCATGCCGTTGGAGAGCACCCCGAGCCGGACGGCATCCGCCGTGCCGGGTTCCGGCCGGTGCAGGAGGCTGCCTTCACTGATGAGAAGCCCTTCCTCCACCAGCCGGTCGATCCAGGTATCCAGCACGTCGTCGATGCTTTCCGTGGGCCAGCGCAGGAAGAGCTCTGACTGGATGTAGGGATAGATAGCGCGCGCCAGGAACACCAGGCGTTCACGCTCCAGTGAGCTGTTGTTCTGGAACAGGCTGGCCAGCAGTGCGGGAATCGCGAACAGGTGCTGGACGTTGTTGCGGTAGTAGGTCATCAGAACCGCGTGCCGCCCCTCGAGCATGATGATGTCGCCCAGCTTCTGCTTGCGCCGGACAATCAGCCCCATGGTCTCGTTGTAGGCGATCCAGTCCTCGCCGGAGCCTTCAGGGAAGGTCATGCGGTCGCTGTAGGGCTGCTTGTGGAGCAGGTTGCACAGGTCTTCCATCAGCCGGGCCAGCAGCTGTTCGTCCATGGCCAGGCGGTCGGTCGCCAGCATGACAGTGGCCAGCAGGTTGACCGGGTTCAGGGCGGCCGCTTCGTTGAGGTTCGTCACGGTGCGCCGGGCCAGGGTGTTGACCACGTCCGGCAGCCACTCAGGGCGGGATTCCTCGTCATACGACTGTTCACGCCACTGCGGCTGCTTTTCGTCCAGAACGCCGGCCAGCTCAATGGGTTCACCGAAGTTGACCGACACCTGGCCGAAGGAACGCCGCAGGTTGCGTACCGAGCTGATCAGGCCCAGGAGCCCTTCCTTTTTCTTCCTGGTGCCCTGGAGTTCGCCCAGGTAGGAACGGCCTTCCAGCACCTTCTCGTAGCCGAAGTAGACCGGTACGAACACGATGGGCTTGCGCGGATCGCGCAGGAAGCTGCGGACCGTCATCGACAGCATGCCCGGGCGCGGCTGCAGGGTGCGACCGGTGCGGCTGCGCCCGCCTTCCACGAAATATTCCACCGAGAAGCCGCGGGTGAACATCACGTGCATGTATTCA
>NZ_CAJXMA010000014.1:0-49242 GCF_913056445.1 uncultured Halovibrio sp. | reverse complement strand
AGGCCAGCACGCTTGCCGCCATAACCGTGTAGGTGATCGACATGGCCTCCACGTCCGCTCCAATCCGGCAGAGGTGGCTTATCCCCCGGAAAACGATGGCGCAGCTCCATATCAGTCCGATCAGGGCGATGCTTGTTATGACCGTCAGGCTCGGAACGAAGAGCGCAAACGCGGAAAGCCACATGGGAACGGGCGCAACGGCGGCCACCAGGTAGGCACTGTGGGCACTGATGTGGGCGCTGCGGGTATTGCCCACTTCATGGATCAGCCAGCCCATGACGGCGAACGTCAGCAGTTCCGCGAGGAAAAGGATGATGGTGATGTAGCCCCATTCGCGCCCGGCGAAGGCGTCGCCGAAGGCTTCCGGATAACCTGTGCCCGCCTGATAGAGCATGATCGGTGGAATCAGCGCCAGAGGCAGGACGGGGAACAGGATAAGCGCCAGAACAGAGGGCGGATGATCGCGCAGCCTGGCCCATGCGCCGCTGGATGGAAGGATCAGCCGGAACAGCATTAACGGCGACATGATGGGTCTCCTTTTCCTCTCATGTCTTGCATAGTTGGCCTGGAAACCAGGGGTGTCAAGGAGTCTCGCTGTCAGACAGCCGATACGCCCCTGGTCTGCGGAGTGCCGAATCAGTCCCGGTTGAGCGCGCGGAAGCCGATATCCCGCCGGCAGTAGGCGTCGTCCCACCGGATGCGATCAACGCCCGCATAGGCCGCCTTCTGGGCCTGCTCGACCGTTCCGCCCAGCGCGGTCACGCACAGGACCCGGCCGCCGGCGGTGGTCACACGACCATCAGCCTCCTGCTGGGTGCCGGCGTGGAAAACCTTGAGGCCGTCGCCGTCCAGGTCATCCAGGCCGGTGATGGCATCGCCCTTACGGTATTTGGCGGGGTAGCCGCCGGCGGCCATCACCACGCCCAGGGCGGGGCGCTCATCCCAGTCGCACTGCTGCCGGCCCAGTCCACCCTGGGTGGCGGCGAGGCAGAGTTGGACGAGGTCCGAGCGCAGCCGCATCAGCAGCGGCTGGGTTTCCGGGTCGCCCAGCCGGCAGTTGAACTCGATGACCTTGGGGGAGCCGTTGGGGGTGATCATGAGCCCGGCGTACAGGAAGCCTGTGTAGGGGTGGCCCTCGTCCGCCATGCCGGCAACCGTGGGCTCGATGACTTCCCGCATGATGCGTTCGTGGACCTCCTCCGTAACCACAGGGGCAGGGGAATAGGCGCCCATGCCACCGGTGTTGGCGCCGGTGTCGCCATCGCCCACCCGTTTGTGGTCCTGGCTGCTGGCCAGTGGCAGGATGTTGGAGCCATCCACCATGGCGATGAAGCTGGCTTCCTCGCCGGCCAGGCATTCCTCGATGACCACGCGGTGGCCGGCATCGCCGAAGGTGTTGCCGGCGAGCATGTCGCGCACGGCATCTTCCCCCTCGGCCAGTGTCTCCGCCACGATCACGCCCTTGCCGGCGGCCAGGCCGTCCGCCTTGACCACAATGGGCGCACCTTTCTCACGCAGGTACTCCAGTGCCGCCTCCATGTCCCCAAAGGTCCGGTAATCGGCAGTGGGGATGCTGTGGCGCGCCAGGAAGTCCTTGGCGAAGCTCTTGGACCCTTCCAGCTGGGCGGCGGCTTCACTGGGACCGAAAACGGCTATGCCGGCTGCACGCAGCCGGTCACTGATGCCCGCAACCAGTGGCGCCTCGGGACCGACGATGACCAGGTCAATGGTCCTGTTCGTGGCAAAATCAACGAGGCCATCAATGTCGTCGTCCGCCAGCGCCACGTTCTCAACACCCGGCTCACGGGCGGTCCCGGCATTGCCGGGCGCGGCGTACACCTGCTGGACCTGCGGTGACTGGGCCGCCTTCCAGGCCAGTGCGTGTTCGCGGCCACCGCCGCCGATGATCAGGATCTGCATAAGCACCTCAATGCCGGAAGTGACGCATGCCGGTGAAGACCATGGCGATGCCGTGCTCGTTGGCGGCGTCGATCACTTCCTGATCGCGCATGGAGCCGCCGGGCTGGATCACCGCCTGGATGCCCGCTTCGGCCGCTTGGTCGATGCCGTCCCGGAACGGGAAGAAGGCATCCGAGGCCATGACCGAGCCCTTGACTTCAAGCCCTTCGTCGGCGGCCTTGATGCCGGCAATGCGCGCACTGTAGACACGGCTCATCTGGCCGGCGCCGATGCCGATGGTGCGGCCATGGCGGGCGTAGACGATGGCGTTGGACTTGACGTACTTGGCCACTTCCCAGGCGAACAGCAGATCTTCCAGTTCGTCCTGTGAGGGCGAACGGTCGGTCACCATCTGCAGGGTGTTCTCATCGACCATGCCCAGATCCCGGTCCTGAACCAACAGGCCACCGGTGACCCGCTTGTAGTCCCAGGCCGCAATCCGTTCGTCATTGAAGGGGCCACAGGCCAGAACGCGCACGTTCTTTTTGGCTGCCAGCACCTCCGCTGCCTCCGGTGTGATTTCCGGTGCGATGATCACTTCCACGAACTGGCGTTCGATGATCGCAGCCGCCGCTTCCGGATCCAGGGGGCGGTTGAAGGCGATGATGCCGCCGAAGGATGAGGTCGGGTCGGTGGCGAAGGCCAGTTCGTAGGCCTGCTTCAGGTCCGAGCCGATGGCCACCCCACAGGGGTTGGCGTGCTTGACGATCACGCAGGCCGGATCCGCGAAGGGCTTGACGCATTCCAGGGCGGCGTCGGTGTCCGCCACGTTGTTGTAGGACAGGGCCTTGCCCTGGAGCTGGTGCGCGGTTGAGACGGACGCCTCGGTAGCGCCACGTTCACGGTAGAACGCGGCACTCTGGTGCGGGTTCTCGCCGTAACGCATGTCCTGCACCTTTTCGAACTGGTTGTTGAAGGTGCGCGGGAAGGGATCCGGCTCCGCCTGGCTGTCCAGCCGGCCGCCCAGGTAGTTGGCGATGGCGCCGTCGTAGGCGGCGGTGTGCTCAAAGGCCCGGGTGGCCAGGTCAAAGCGCGTGGCGCTGCGTAGACCGCCGTCGTTGGCATCCATTTCATTCAGGATGGGGTCGTAATCGTCGGCATTCACGACAACGGCAACATCCTGGTGGTTCTTGGCAGCAGCGCGGAGCATGCCTGGCCCGCCGATGTCGATGTTCTCGATGGCGGTGGGCAGGTCGCAGTCCGGGTCGGCAACGGTCTGTTCGAAGGGGTAGAGGTTCACGACCACCATGTCGATGGGGTCGATTCCCTGTTCCGCCATAACGCTGTCGTCCGTGCCACGGCGGCCAAGGATGCCGCCATGGATGAGCGGGTGCAGCGTCTTGACCCGGCCACCCATGATTTCCGGGAAGCCGGTGTGGTCGGAGACTTCCTTCGCCTCGATACCACTGCTGGTCAGAAGCCGGAAAGTGCCGCCGGTGGAGAGGATCTCCACGCCGCGCTCGCGCAGGGCCTGGGCGAATTCAACAATACCGGTCTTATCCGAGACGCTGATCAGCGCCCGGCGTATGGGGGTCGCATTGGGCTGTTCCGTCATGATGGCTCCGATTCCTTACAGCAGGCCGTACTGCTTGAGCTTCTTGCGCAGGGTGCCCCGGTTGAGACCGAGCATGGCGGAGGCGCGCGTCTGGTTGTCACCGGTGTATTCCATGACCTTCTCCAGCAGCGGCGCTTCCACCTCGGACAGCACCAGCTGGTAGACGTCGCTGACCGGCGCGCCGTCGAGCTGGGAGAAGTAGTTCTCCAGAGCCTGTTCCACGCTGTCGCGCAGTGTGACGGTCTGACCGTTGCCGGCCGCCGTTGTGAGGGGCTCGTCGGTTTGCCGGGCCCGGTTGTCCTCGGCCATGAATTCAGTGCTCATGCGACACGTACCTCTTCTGTCTGGATGCCTTGAAAGTAATGATCGAGCAGCTGAAGCTGCGCGCCGGCGTCCTCAATGCGGTTGAAGTGCCGGCGGAATGTCTTATCCGGATCACGGGCCTGCAGGTACCAGCCCACGTGCTTGCGTGCCACCCGCAGCCCGGTGTACTCGCCATAGAAGGCGTGCAGCGCCTCCACGTGCCCCATCAGGATGTTGCGGATTTCCTCCGCTCCGGGGTCCGGGAGCTCCTCGCCCGTGGCCAGATAGTGGTTGATCTGGCGGAAGAGCCAGGGCCTGCCCTGGGCGGCCCGACCGATGAACAGGCCATCGGTGCCGGTTTCCCGCAGAACCTGTGCGGCTTTGCGGGGGGTGTCCACATCGCCGTTGGCGAAGACGGGGATATCCACCGCCTGCTTGACCTGAGCGATGGTCCCGTATTCCGCCTCGCCCTTATAGGCGTCGGCCCGGGTTCGCCCGTGTACCGCCAGTGCGGCAATGCCGGCGTCTTCGGCCATGCGTGCGATGGTCACCGCGTTCTTGTTATCCCGGTCCCAGCCGGTGCGCATCTTGAGCGTGACCGGCACATCCACGGCCGCCGCGACGGATTCCAGAATCTCGCGCACCAGGGCTTCATCGCGCATCAGCGCGGATCCCGCGGCCTTGTTGCAGACCTTCTTGGCGGGGCAACCCATGTTGATGTCGATGATCCGGGCGCCATTGGCGACGTTGAAACGGGCGGCCTCGGCCAGCATCGGGGCATCGCCGCCCGCGATCTGGACCGCGATGGGCTCAGATTCCCCGTCGTGGTCCATCCGCTGGCGGGATTTGCGCGAACTCCACAGGCTGGCGTCCGCTGTAACCATTTCCGAGATGGCGAGACCAGCACCCATTCTGCGGCACAGGAGCCGGAAGGGTCTGTCCGTGACACCCGCCATGGGGGCCAGAACCAGGTTGTTGGGCAGCGTATGGGGGCCAATGGCGACCACAGCGTTCTCCCGGTGATTGGATCCGTGCGGGTTGGTCAAATCTCGACCAGCTCAGGGGGAGACAATGATACTCCGGGCTCTCATCCCATTAAAGGGGATGGCTGGCTGAAAAACCGAGTATTTTTGGGTCGGGACTATTGACGCGCGGGGAGGAAGTCGATCCGGTAATTGATGGCGTCCTTGCCCGGGTCCTGAAGTCCCAGACGGATACGCCGCCCCTCCCCGGAGGGAATGCGGCCACGTTCTGCTTCGTCGTCCGCCAGGTAGGCCTGTGGCTGGAAAACGCGCTGGGCCACCACATCGTTGTTGAGGTTGGAGAAGCTCAGGGCGATGGCGGGCCACGGCTGGTCAAAGCCGGCTTCGTTGACAATAGTGACCTCCAGCAGAAGGGCATTGGCCATGTCCGGATGGCTGCGGACCACCAGGCGGCGCGGTTCCAGCGCGTCGGTGGCGACCAGGGGGGGCAGCTCACACCCAGCCCATTCGCAGGCCTGCTCGTACCAGGGGCGGATCGGCTCGTAGAGCGCCAGCCGTTCGAAACGGTACCAGCCCAGCTGGTAGACGAGAAGGGCGGCCATACCGGCAATGCCCAGCAGCCATGCCAGTCTGCGCAGCCAGCGCCAGCGGTCGGGCCGACTGGTGACAATGGGGTCGGTGCTCAGTGATTGCCAGTCCGGCTCGCTAGGGGCTGTATTCCGGGGTTCCGGTCGGGGACCAGGTTCCAGCTCGGGCTCCGGGTCAGGCGTCTTTTCCCGGGGCGGTGGTTCCGGGGCAGGGGAGTCGGGCTTGTCGGGGGCTTCGGTCGGTTCACTCTCGACCTCCTGCAGGAGTGACTCCGCCCAGCTTTCATCATCCTCCAGCTGTTCCCGGGAATCCAGGTCGTCGAGCTCGCTGCGGAAGCCCGAACGGTCGCCGGCATCCAGCGCCAGGAAGTCCTCGCTGAAAGCTTCTTCCTCGAGCTCGTCGTGGCCGGCGTAGCGGCTATCCTGGGCGTCCTCCTCCGGGTTGTCGTCGAAGACCAGGTCGTCCGCGTCGGTTTCCGTTCCGGAAGACGGCTCCTGTGGGGCTGTGGACTGGGGTTTGGTGGTGGGGTCTTCTTCCGGCTCGGCGTGTTCAACGGCATTGAACACGTACAGGCAGTGGCCACAGCGTACCCGTCCCCTGGCCGCCTCTATCTGGCGCGGGGTTACCCGGAACCGCGTCTGGCAGTAGGGGCAGCGGGTGAGGGTTTCCGATTCTGTGGCCATGCAGTCGGCTCCACTTCAGTCCGTGTGGCGCGTGCCGGTCAGGCAGATCCAGCCTTCCTGTTCCGTCGGTGACTGCATGTGGAACCAGTGGGCATAGCGATCACTGATCGAGTCGGCCTGGCTGGACAGGATGCCGGAAAGCACAATCCGTCCGCCCGGCCGTACCTGACCGGCCAGTGTTGGTGCCAGAGACAGTAATGGCTGGGCCAGTATGTTGGCAAGCATCAGGTCACAGCGGGTATCCGGCTGGTCCTCCGGGGCATACAGCGCCAGGGCGTCATCGGGAATGCCGTTGCGCCGGGCGTTGTCACGACTGGCATCCAGAGCCTGAGGGTCGTTGTCGGTGCCGACAACGTGCCGGGCGCCCAGTTTGAGCGCCGCCAGCCCGAGGATGCCGGAGCCGCAGCCGTAATCCACGACTTCCAGATCCCTGACTGGGTTGGCGTCCAGCCATTCCAGGCAGAGCCGGGTGGTGGGGTGTGTGCCGGAGCCGAATGCCAGCCCAGGGTCCAGGGTGATGTTCACCGCATCCGGTTCCGGCGGATCCTGCCAGCTCGGGCAGATCCAGAGGCGGTTGCCGAAGCGTTCGGGCCGGAAGTCATCCATCCAGGCCCGTTCCCATTCCCGGTCCTCAAGCAGTTCCGTTTCCATGGATTCCAGGTGGGTCTGGGTGGCTGAGTGGTAGGCTTCCGCCACCTGGGCCTGGACGCCGGCGAGATCAGCGTCGCCCTGGAACAGCCCGGTAACCGTGGTGCTGTCCCACAACGGCGTACTGCCCCGCTCCGGTTCATAGAGCGGGGTATCCTCGCTGTCTTCCATGCTCACGGCCTCGGCACCGGCCTCGAGCAGCATCTGTTCCAGCAGCTCGGCATGCTCACTGTCCGACTGGATGTGGAGCTGGACCCAAGCCATGGCTCAGTCCCTTCGGATCAGCTGTTCCAGGTAGTGGATCGTGATGTCTCCGCTGCGGAAGCCTTCATCACGAACCAGCCGCTGGTGCAGTGATCCGTTGGTCTTGATGCCGATGACGACCAGCTCATCCAGCGCGTTGTGCATGCGGGTGAGGCAGATGTCGCGGCTCTCGCCGAATGTGATGAGCTTGCCCACCAGGGAGTCGTAGTACGGCGGGATGCTGTAGCCGGAATACAGGTGCGAGTCCACGCGCACGCCAAGCCCGCCCGGTGGGTGGAACCGTTCCACATGGCCCGGGCTGGGCGAGAAGGTTTTGGGATCCTCGGCGTTGATGCGGCATTCCAGCGCATGGCCGCGGATCTCGATGTCCTCCTGGCGGTAGCGCAGCTTCTCGCCGGCGGCCGCACGGATCTGTTCGGCTACGATATCGACACCGGTGACCATCTCCGAAACCGGGTGCTCCACCTGGACACGGGTGTTCATCTCGATGAAGAAGTACTCGCCGTCCTGGTACAGGAACTCGAAGGTGCCGGCGCCCACATAGCCGATCTCGCGGCAGGCGTCGAGGCAGGCCTGGAGCGTGCGCTCCCGGGCTTCAGGATCGATGTGCGGCGCGGGCGCTTCCTCGATGATCTTCTGGTGGCGGCGCTGCAGGGAGCAGTCGCGGTCGCCCAGGTGGATGACGTTGCCGTGCTGGTCCGCAAGCACCTGCACTTCCACATGCCGGGGGCGTTCCAGGTACTTCTCCAGATAGACCGTTTCGTCGCCGAAGGCGCCGCGGGCCTCACGCTGGGTCACATGCACGCCCTTGAGCAGGGCGTGTTCGGTGTGCACCACCTGCATGCCGCGTCCGCCACCGCCGGAGGCGGCCTTGATCAGGACCGGATAGCCGATTTCACGGGCGACCTGGCGGGTGCGCTCCTCGTCGTCGGTCAGCGGGCCATTGGAGCCCGGAACCGTGGGGACGCCGGCCTTGACCATGGAGCGGATGGCGGAAACCTTGTTGCCCATGAGCCGGATGGTCTCGGCGGAGGGCCCGATGAAGCGGAAGCCACTCTTCTCGACCTGTTCGGCAAAGTCGGCGTTTTCGGCCAGGAAGCCATAGCCGGGGTGGATGGCGTCGGCGTCCGTTACCTCAGCGGCACTGATGATGGCCGGGATGTTGAGATAGCTGTCGGCGGCGCTGTTGGGTCCGATGCACACGGACTCATCCGCCAGGCGGACGTGCATCAGGTCGCGGTCCACGCGTGAATGCACGGCTACGGTGCGGATGCCCAGTTCCTTGCAGGCCCGCAATATGCGCAGGGCGATCTCGCCCCGGTTCGCAATCAGTACTTTATTGATCATGATGCGGCGCTTCGCTGTCAGGTGATGACGAACATGGGCTGGTCGTATTCAACGGGCTCGCCGTCTTCGACCAGGATCTGGGAGACGGTTCCGCTGATGTCGGCCTCGATCTGATTCATCATCTTCATGGCCTCGACAATACAGAGGGCGTCACCGGAGTGTACCTTCTGGCCCACTTCCACGAAGGAGGCGGCTGTGGGCGAGGGCGCCCGGTAGAAGGTACCCACCATGGGTGAGCGTACCAGGTGACCCTGGGGTTCGTCCGGTTCGGTCTTCTCCTCCGCCTGTCCGCTGCCAGCGCTCTGCTGGGGCTGGGGCGCCGGTGCCGCCTGCTGGGGCGCGGGGGCCGGGGCGGGCGCGGCCATGGTCACGGTGTCGGCGCGGCGACGGCTGATCCGGACCGAATCCTCGCCTTCCTGGATCTCAAGTTCCTCGACGTCGGATTCTTCCAGAAGCTCGATCAGTTTCTTGACTTTGCGAATGTCCATATGGGGCTCTCATTCACCTCAGTTTGCGGCATGCGGCGGTCAGGGCCAGTTCATAGCCCTCTGCCCCGAATCCGCTGATCACGCCCTCGGCAATATCCGAGAAAAAGGAGTGATGGCGGAAGGGCTCGCGTGCATGCACGTTGGAAAGATGCACCTCAATGAACGGTATCGCGGCGGCCAGCAGGGCATCCCGCAGGGCCACACTGGTATGCGTGAAAGCGGCGGGATTGAAAAGGATGAAGTCGATGCCTTCATCGGCCGCGTCATGGATCCGTTCAATGAGCTCGTATTCGGCGTTGCTCTGGAGTGTGAGCAGGTGATGGCCGGCCTCGCTGGTCTGCTCGTGCAGACGCTGGTTGATATCCGCCAGTGTGGCCGCCCCATAGGTGCCCGGCTCGCGCGTGCCGAGCCGGTTCAGGTTGGGGCCGTGGAGGACGAGGATCGTGGCCATAATTGTTTCTTTTCGGCTTATTTTGCGTCGGTTTTTGTGTTTTCGCGCTAAGATCCGGGCACGTTCAGGAAAGTGTGAACGCATGTTAGCCGTAGATCAATAGCGGTGATACGAAATATCAATCTCCTGCAACGACCTGGTTGCGGCCCTCGCTTTTGGCGCCATAGAGCAGGGTGTCGGCACGCTCGCACAGCTCCTGGGGCGATTCGCCCCGCCACTGGGCCACCCCGCAGGAGAAGGTCACATGGAAATCGGTGCCCGCGGCCGGCTGGCGCAGCTGGCTGAACTTCTCGCGGATCTCGTTCATGACGCCCAGCGCATCCTCCTCGCGGGTGTCCGGCAGCACGATGGCGAACTCCTCGCCGCCATAGCGGCCGATGTGGTCGGTTTTGCGCAGGCGCTGCTTGAGGAACAGGGACAGGCTCTTGAGGATCCGGTCGCCGATGGGATGGCCGTAGGTGTCGTTGATCCGCTTGAAATGATCGAGATCCAGCATGACGAAGGTCAGAGGCTGGCCGCTCTGGTGGGCCCGGCTGATCTCGGATTCGAGCAGGCTCAGTGTGTGGGTGTGATTGTACAGGCCGGTAAGGCTGTCGCGGATCATCAGTGCCAGCAGCGAGCGTGCCCGCCGGCCGCGGTTGTGCAGGGTGGCCACCAGGTGCTTGGCATCAATGGGTTTGGTCAGGAAATCGTCGCCACCCATGCTCATGGCATGCAGCTGCTTGGAGACATCCTCTTCGGCGGAGAGGTAGATGATGGGCACGCTGTGAAGATGGTCCTGCTGGCGGATGACCTTGGCCAGTTCGGTGCCGGTACACCCCGGCATGTACATGTCCAGGATGATGATTTCCGGTGAGAATTCGTCCAGCGCGTTAATGACCTCCATGGGGTCGGTCAGCACGCGCGAGCGCATGCCGGCTTTCTGGAGCACGTTCTCGATGTACTTGGCCTGGGCTTTCGAATCGTCCACCACCAGAACCCGGTAGGGGTCGGGTGGATGGGCGTAGGAGTAGTGCTCGATCTTCTCGATCAGCTGGCCCGGATCCAGGGCCTGGTAGAAGAATTCCTCACCGCCGGAGCGTACCGCCCGCAGCCGGGTTTCAATGGAACCGTCCTCGCGGCTCATGTAGAGCACCGGGATGGGGGTTTCATGGCGTTGCTGGATACGCTCCATGGTGGCGATCCCGGCAGTGGCCTCTCCGCCACCGAAATCCACATCGATTACGATGGTTTCGGGTTTATTGCGCGCGCATTCCGCGTCCAGCTCGTCCGGGGTTGCGAAGGCCGCGGCCCGGAACCCGAAAAACTCCATCTGGCGGATGATGCGCTGTGCGTAGTCGCTGTCATTGAAAGCGAGATAGATGGGCGTGCGCAGCCAGGTCCTGGGCGTTTCGTCTTCCTGCTGGTCCGAGCGGCGCAGGGTGCAGCGCGAGAGCTGATCCATGCCCCGTTGCAGGTTTTCCCGGATCTCGGTGTTGATGGGGCGACCTTCGGGCCAGATTTCGAGCGCGGTCCGGATGCTGTCGCCAGCCGCCTCGTGATCCGTCATCTCGAATCGGCGGGCGTACTTGACCAGCTTTTCCGTGGTGACCATCAGGTCTTCACGCAGACCGGGTGGTGGTTCGCCGGCTTCCAGGAACTTCTGCCAGGTTTCGAGGACCACCCGTGCCTGGGTTGTCACGCGGCGGGCGAAGTGCTGGCGCAGCTTCTCCTGCTGGGAGCTGGTGTCTGTCATGACTGAGGACTTGTTATTGGTGTGCGTCGTCACATTCCGTGCATTCACTATAGTCGTTTATTCTGGATCTGTGTCAATCTGGCGCTTTTATGCCCTTGTCGAGGGAGCATGATGCGTCGAGCGGATGACACCGGGTACAGCCTGCGCGTGCTTCTTGTGATCTTCATCGGGGGACTGCTGACGCTGGTGCTGATGGCGGGGACGTGGTTCAGCGCCAGTCGCTTCGGTGCCTATCTGGAGAATGAACTTCACATCCAGACCCAGGACGCGGCGACGGCGCTGGGCGCGGCGGTGTCGGCCCTGGAGAGCGAGGGCCAGGTGCGGCGGCTGGTGGATGCGGTGTTCGACAGCGGCGCCTACACGCGGATCGAGCTGGTGCGGGCGGACGGCAGTCTGCGCCACAGCCGCGAAGTGGAGACAGGGCCACCGCCGGTTCCGGGGTGGTTCCAGTGGTGGGCCGACCTGCCGTCGCCCCGGGGGGAAGCGACTGTGATGGACGGCTGGGAGCCGGCGGGCAGTGTGCGTGTGCATGCCGACCCCGTGCCTGCGCTGGTGCGCCTTTGGCAGAGCTTTCTCGTGGGTCTTGCCTGGAGCGGTGCGCTCCTGGTGGTAAGTCTGTGGCTGGCCTGGCGCGGGGCCGGGCGGCTGCTGGCGCCATTGCGCCAGATGGAGATCCAGGCGCAGGCGCTTGAGGCGAATGACTTCGCGGCCCGCACCGATCCTCCCCGCGCCCGGGAGCTGAGCCGTGTTGCCCGGGCGTTGAACCGTATGGCCCAGAGCCTGGGGGAGACGTTCGAGCGCCAGATTGGTCTGATCAACGAACTGGAGCATCGTAACCGCCGGGACCCGGTAACCGGACTGCGTACCCGCGAGGCCTTCGATCAGGCGCTGGCAGCGGAGCTCCATTCCCGCGAATCCGCTGCCGGCGGCGTGGTGGCCGTTTTCCGTCCGCGCGGGTTCCAGTTGTTCAATGAGGGCCGTGGTCGGGCCCGGGGTAACGCGGTCCTTACGGAATGCGGTGCCGCGTTGCTGGACTTTGAGTCCCATCATGAGGGTGTGGTGACCGCCCGGGGTCAGGGCGCCGATCTTCTGGTCTGCATCACCGGCGTCGAGCCGGTGGAGGCGGATGCCTGGCTGCAGGAGCTGGTGGAACAGCTTTCAACGCGCTACAGCACCTTCAGTGTCCCCGAGCAGGGCATCTTCCAGGCCGGCGTTACCCGGGTCGAACCAGGGCTGGGTGTGGGCGCACTGCTGGCCCGTGCCGACCAGGGCCTGGCGACGGCGGCGGCCAGCAGTGACCCCCTGCTCTGCTGGGGGCATTCCCTGGCTGCCCCGATCAACGGAGCGGGCGGCTGGCTGGAGGCTATTGACGCAGCACTGGCCTCGGAGGAAGTAGCTCTGGCGTGGCAGGCGCTGCATGACATGGACGGCAGTGTCCTGATGACCCAGGTACTGGGTCGGCTGAAGCTGGCGGAGCGCTGGGAGGTGGCGGCGCATTTCCTGCCCCATCTGGAGCGCTCGGGCCGGACGCCGGCGTTTGATCGCCTGGTCATTGAGCGGGTGCTCTCCGGTGATGGGCCGGGGCTGGACGGCAGCGTGGCCGTATCGCTTGGGTTGGCGTCGCTGGTCGATGACACCTTCATGCACTGGCTGGCCATGCGGCTTGAAGCGGCCGGGGACCAGACCCGCAATCTCTGGCTGGTGGTGCCCGAGCGTGCCCTGCGTGTTCAACCGACCGCTGTGTCACTGCTGGCCGAGACAGCCTCCCGGGCCGGGGCGGGGCTTATGGTGGACCATTTCGGCTCCGGTGGCGTGAGTTTCGGGTATCTGGGGCGCTACGCCATACAGGCTGTACGTATCAGCCGGGAATACATCCGGGATCTGCATCAGCGCCGGGCGGCACGCTTCTTCCTGTCCAGCATCGCGCCGGTTCTGCGTGCTCAGGGGATACGTGTCTTCGTCAGTGGCGTGGAGGTTGAGGACGAGTGGGCCGTGGTGCGTGAGCTGCCGGTGGATGGCGTGATGGGCTTCTATTTTTCCCGGCCGGAGGAGCCGGAAGAGGGAGATTTACCGGGCGGAGAACCGCCCGGTAACGGCGTCAGCCGGCGGCCTTGACCGCTTCCTCAACCGCCTTGCGGGCGGCTTCGGCGTTGTCCCAGTTACGTACCTTGACCCACTTGCCGGCTTCAAGATCCTTGTAGTTCTCGAAGAAGTGCTTGATCTGTTCCTTCAGCAGCTCCGGCACGTCTTCAACGTCCTGGACATCCTTGTAGGCCGTGGTCAGCTTGTCGTGGGGAACGCAGACCAGCTTGGCGTCCTCGCCTTCCTCGTCTTCCATGTTCAGAACACCCACCGGGCGGCTGCGGATGATGGAGCCGGGCATGACCGGATAGGGCGTGATGACCAGAGCGTCCAGCGGGTCGTCATCATCGGCCAGTGTGTTGGGGATGAAGCCGTAGTTGGCCGGGTAGAACATGGGGGTGGCCATGAAGCGATCCACGAGGACAGCGTCCATGTCCTTGTCGATTTCATACTTGATCGGCTGGGCGTTGGCCGGGATCTCGATGGCAACGAAGATGTCTTCCGGCGGGTTCTTGCCGGGCGGGATCTTGTCAAAGTTCATGACGGTGTCCTTTCTCTGTGGATGAATGAAGGCTGCATGAAACAGGCAGGAATTATACGCGCGGATCGGCCTGGATAAAAATCAGCACATGACCAAGCGCTTGCTTGGTGTGAATGCTTGCGGCACACTCAGACTGTCCACTCTGGCCCTGACCGCTGAAGGAAGGCATTCATGAAAACCTCAACACACTGCTTCAATGAAACCCATGAACAGGCCCGCCAGACGGCGCAGCGCTTTGTGGAGCGTGAAGTGCTGCCGCATATTGATGAATGGGAAGAGGCGGGTGAATTCCCGCGTGAGCTTTATCGCAAGGCCGCTGATGCCGGCCTGCTGGGTGTTGGTTACCCAGAGGCGCTGGGTGGCACCGGGGAAGGGGATCTGTTTCTCAAGGTCGCGGTGAGTGAGGCGCTGATGCGCAGCACCTCCGGAGGCCTGGTTGCGGGCCTGGGTTCCCATGACATTGCCCTGCCACCCATTGTGAAGTGGGGGCCTAAGGCCATGCGCGAACGGGTGGTGCCCGAAGTGCTGCGGGGTGACGCGGTGGCAGCGTTGGCGATCACCGAGCCCGGTGGCGGGTCCGATGTGGCGAATCTCCGGACCCGCGCGGAAAAGGAAGGCGATCATTACCGGATCAACGGCAGCAAGACCTTTATTACCAGCGGGCACAGGGCCGATTACTACACCGTGGCCGTGCGTACGGGCGAAGCCGGCCATAACGGCATCAGCATGCTGCTGGTGGAGCGTGATACGCCCGGGTTCTCGCGCGGGCGCATGCTTAAGAAGACCGGCTGGTGGGCCAGCGATACCGCCGAGTTGTTCTTCGAGGACGTTAAGGTGCCCGCGGGAAACCTGATCGGTCAGGAGAACGGCGGGTTCATGGTGATCATGACCAATTTCCTCCAGGAGCGGCTGATGCTGTGCATCATGGGGGCGATGACCGCGCGCCTGGCGCTGGAGAAGGCCATGGACTACAGCCGGGAGCGTGAGGCGTTTGGGCGCACCATCAGCGGCTTCCAGGTGACCCGCCACAAGCTTGTTGATATGGCGACCCGGGTGGAGCTGGCTACCCAGTACACCTACCACTGCGCGGCGCTCATGGACGCCGGCAAGGCGCCGGTGAAGGAAGTGGCCATGGCCAAGAATTTCACCGCGGAGGTGGCAGAGGAAGTCACCCGGGAAGCGGTTCAGCTCCACGGCGGCATGGGCTACATGCGCGAAGCCGGCGTGGAGCGTCTGGCCCGGGATGCCCGTATCCTGGCCATCGGAGGCGGTACCACGGAGATCATGAAGGAGCTGATCGCCAGGCAGCTTGGGCTGTGATCAGCGCCCCTTCTCAGTGACACCGGAGCTGGTGGCCACGAACAACCGGTCCGCCGGGCGCTTCGCGAACAGGCCGTTGGTGACCACGCCGGTGATCTGGTTGATGGCTTCCTCGGCCTTGATGGGGCGGCTCAGGTCCAGGTGATGCACATCCAGGATGATGTTGCCGTTGTCAGTGGTGAAACCCGCGCGGTATTCCGGGTCGCCGCCCAGTCTGACCAGTTCGCGCCCCACGTAGCTGCGGGCCATGGGGATGACCTCCACCGGCAGGGGGAAGTCGCCCAGCATGTCCACCTGTTTGGTCTCGTCGATGATGCAGAGGAAGGTCTCGGAAGCGGCCGCCAGGATCTTTTCCCGGGTCAGCGCCCCGCCGCCGCCCTTGATGAGCTCCAGGCGATGGTTGGCTTCATCCGCCCCATCGATGTAGAAGCGGGGTGGTTCCACTGCATTCAGATCATAGACGGGAATCCCGTGCTGCCTGAGGCGCTCGGCCGTGGCTTCGGAGCTGGCGACGGCGCCGTCGAACTGGTCCTTTTCCGCGGCCAGGGCGTCGATGAAGAAGTTGACGGTACTGCCGGTGCCGATCCCCAGAATGCTGCGTGGGGTCAGTTCCGGAAGCACGTGCTTGAGCGCGGCTCGGGCCGCTTCCTGTTTGTGGCTGTCCTGGCTCATAGGGGGGCTGCCTCTCCGTTGTTCGGTTCTGGAGGCCCAGTATACGGGTTCAGGAGGCCATCAGGAACGGCCCGGGAGCGAGCCGGGCGACCGGCTCGCCAGGGGGCGTCAGAACTCGGTTGTAAGGTTGGCCCACAGGATGCGGCCAGGTTCGTTGATCGGTTCGCTGCTGGCCCCAAGGTCCGCAGTGCCCTTCTGGATGTGTTCCGCGTACTCCCGGTCAAAGACGTTGTCGATGCCGGCGCTCAGGCGGGTGCGTTCAAACAGCTGCATGCCGCCATGAAGAGAGACAGTGGCGAATCCGGGGGTTTCCCGGGTATCCAGGCTGTAGATGGTGCCACTGCCCTCGTCCACACGGTCCTGGCGGGCGACCCCGCGCCATTGAATGCCAGCGGTGTAGCCAGCCTGTTCGTAGTCGAGGCCGAGCGTGCCCTCAAGCGGCGGTGTCTGTGCCAGAGGCTCGTTGTCGGTGTCGTTGGTGCTGCGGGTCCAGGCCAGGCTGGAGCTCAGGCTCAGAGACGGTGTCAGGGTGACCGTGACGTCCGCCTCCAGGCCGCGGGTGACGGCGTCCACATTGCGTGCGCTGTCTCCCTGGTTGGTGATCAGGATGTAGTCGTCATACCAGCCGTAGAACAGGGCAACGGTGCCCTGGACACGCCGGTGGTCCATGGTGAGCCCGACATCCGCCTGGGTCAGGGTTTCGTTGCCAATGCCGAAGTCGCGCTCCCGTTCCCAGAAATCCGGCGCGCGCTCGGAGCGGCCCAGGCCGGTGTACAGGGTCACGGGCAGCTCCTGAAGGGCGACCTCGTAGCGGCCGAAGCCACTCCACTGGGTGCGGTGATCGGATTGTCCCCGGTTTGCGTCCCCGAAGTCGGCTTCCAGAGCTTCCGCCTCGTGGTAGTCACCGCGCAGGCCCAGGGTCAGCCAGGAGGTGTCGCTGATCGGCTGCTCCATGTCCGCAAAGACACCCAAGTCCGAGAACTCGGCCGTGTCCGGTGTCGGGGCATTCCGGAAGCGGGCGCCTGCCAGCGGGTTTCCCATTCCCATGAGCGGACCGCTGTCCGCGTGTTCATTGGTGGCGAAATCCATTCCGGCATGGACATCCATCCCAGAGAACAGTGCCATGTCGGCGGCAAGGCGCCCGCCCAGGGTAGTGCGCTCCACGATGCGCGCCATGGCCATCTGGCCAGGGTCCCTGAGACGGAAATTGTCCATCACATGGTCGACATTGTTGTAGTACGCGCTGGCCTCCACCCGCTTCAGCCAGGAGGTCAGGTTCTCCTGCGTGCCTGATAGCCGGTAGCTGGTGCGGTCGAAGTCAGTACCATCCATGCCCCGGTCATCGTAGGCGGCCTCGGCGTTGCTGCGGTCATAGCTGAACTCGACCTCGGTATCGTCGCCGGTCGTCCAGCCGGCGATGGCACTGGTGCTCCAGCGTTCGTGCGCTGAATGCACGGTGTCACCGCCGCCGTCCTCGTAGTCGTCCTGGGAGGAGAGGGTACCGATGAAGCGGGCATAGCCACTGTCGTCGCCGGTGGTGATGTCCGTGGCCATGTCGTTGCGGGCATGGCTGCCGGCGGTGAAGCTGGCAAAGCCGCGGGTGGTGGCAGCGGTGAAGTCCGGGGCGTCACGCTCAAAGCGCACGCTGCCGGCGGTGGCCGGGCCGTAACGGACGCTCTGGGGCCCTTTGGTGATCTCGATGCGGTCATAGGACTGGGGAAAGATGTAGGCGGTGGGCGGGTCCATGCGGCTGGGGCAGCCTCCGGGGATGGCACCGCCGCTGGCGGAGATGTTGAGCCGGGAGCCGCCAAGGCCTCTCAGGACCGGTTCACCACTGGTTCCGCCCTTACGGCTGACGTTGAAACCGGTCACCGATTCCAGGTAGGCACCGCCGTCCTGCGCCGGCAGGGAGGCGTGGGGTTTTCTCGGGTCCGAGGTCACCTCGTAGGGGGTGTCCATTGAGGAGGTGGTTACCACAAGGGGCTCCAGAGCCATGGTCTGGGCTAGTGCCGGTGTGGTTCCGGCCAGGAGGGTGGCGGTCAGGACGGGTGTGGTGCGCCGCCAGTAAGGCTTGTGTATCATCCGGTACTCCCTGATGGTCATGGATCCGGGCTCCCTTAGCAGGATGCGGGCCAGGTTCATGGTGTGCGGTGGTGTGGCTCCAGCCCGCGTCATTCGGGCGTTTTTGAGGGGGTGGGTGGAGAGCCGCTCAGTGCCCGGGGTGGTCGCTGTGTGAAATCCCCTGCTGGCTGTGTGATTTCACACAGTGATTGATATTCCTTAAGTCCACGATCGCGGGAGCTGTGTAGGATGGGGTGGACGGATTGGCTGACAGCATTCCTTCTGGGACTGGTCAGCAGTACGCACTGTATTGGCATGTGCGGCGGCATCGTGGGCGCGCTCACCTACAGCCTGGCGCCCGGCATCCGGGCCCGGCGGTGGCTGTTTCTTGTGTTCAGCCTGCATTACCACCTGGGGCGGATCAGCAGCTACATGCTGGCCGGCGCCCTGGTGGCGGGAGGTGCCGGTGTGTTCCAGAGCCTGGCCGGTGGTGGCAGCGCGCTGGTCATGCGCACCGTGGGGGCCGTGTTCCTGGTGGCGCTGGGGCTCCATATTGGTGGCTGGTTCTCGCGCTTCGCCTGGATCGAGTCCATGGGGCGACCGCTGTGGCGCTGGCTGGAGCCCCTGGGGCGCAGGCTTCTGCCGGTGCGCTCGCTGCCCCAGGCGTTCGGTTTCGGGGTGGTCTGGGGCTGGCTGCCCTGTGGGCTGGTCTATTCGGCGCTGGTCTACAGTCTGAGTACCGGTTCCGCCTGGCAGGGCGCAGGGGTCATGCTGTTCTTCGGCCTGGGAACGGTGCCCACGCTGCTGCTGGTGGGTATCATGGCCGACCGGACGCGGCGGGTCATGGCCAGTCCGCTGTTCCGTCAGGTGGCGGGTATTGCGATCATTGCGCTGGCCCTGGTGCCGCTTGCTCTGGCACCCGGGCAGTAACCGCGGTATGGGAGTGGATTTGGATGGGTGAACGCAGGAGCCGTGATCATGTTCAGCAGTGATGCTTTTACCCTGCTTGGTGGTGAGTCGCCGGCTCTGCAGGCCGTGCTGCGCTCGGCGGCGCTGGTTGCGGCCACGGATGCAACGGCGCTGGTGACCGGTGAGAGTGGCACTGGCAAGGAGCTGCTCGCGCGCGGTATGCACCAGGCCAGCAGGCGGCATGCGGGGCCCTGGATTCCTGTCAACTGTGCCGCTCTGCCTTCCGAGCTGGTTGAGGCGGAGCTTTTCGGTTACTGGAAGGGCGCTTTCACCGGTGCGGACCGCAATGCGCCGGGTTATGTCCATCAGGCCCAGAACGGCACGCTGTTTCTCGATGAGATCGCCGAACTCACGTTGGCGGGGCAGGCCAAGCTGCTGCGCTTCCTGGAGCAGGGCGAGTGCCAGCGCCTTGGCTCCGGCAGAGCTGAGACGCTCGATGTACGGATTATTGCGGCGACCCATCAGGACCTTTCCGCCCTGGCGGCCCAGGGACGGTTCCGTTCGGACCTTTTCTATCGGCTCAATGTGATTCCGCTGACGCTGCCCCCTCTCAGGGAACGCGACGGGGATGTCCGGATACTGCTTGAGCGTTTCCGCCTGGAGCTCGCGAAGACGCATGGCGTCAGCCCGCCGACGTTTGCTCAGAGTGCCCTCACCCGACTTGCCCGGCACGCCTGGCCGGGCAATGTACGGGAGCTGAGGAATCTGGTTGAGCGCTGTGTGGTTCTGATGCCGGGGCGTGTGCTGGGGGCTGAGGATCTTCCGGATGAGTGGCTGGCTGATAGCTGTGTGCCGGAGCAGCACCTGGGCGTGTATCTGCCGCCCGAGGGCGTTAGACTTGAGGACGTGGAAGCGGATCTCATCCGGCAGGCGCTCAGCCGCTCCGGTGGTAACCGGACCAGAGCTGCGGCGCTGGTTGGCGTAACCCGTGACACCTTTCTCTACCGGCTGAGGAAGCATGGTCTGATCCGCAGCCCGGATTGAGAGAGGTCAATGTGTTTGCCGGCTGAGCCCTGTACGGTGTAAAAGAGTGACAGCTGTATTTGCACGATGACAACGAAGGAGTTCCCATGAAGACAATGATCAAACCGCTCGCGGCCCTCGGTGCTGTTCTGGCTCTGGGGGCGGCCAGTACCGGCATGGCCCAGGAGCGTTCCGGCGAACAGATCTACAACAACTATTGCAGTACCTGCCACCAGATCGGTGCGGCGGGCGCGCCCAAGCTGGACGCCACCGACGAATGGCAGAGCCGTGTTGATGCCCGTGGCCGGGAAGGTCTCTATGAGAATTCCATCAACGGTTTCAAGGGTATGCCGCCCAAGGGGACCTGCGGTGACTGCTCCGAGGCCGAGATGAAGGTCGCGGTTGACTATATGCTCGACGAAGCCCTCAAATGAGGGCATTGCGGGTATCACGCGTGGACGTGGTGCCCGTATCCTTCTTACACTGTGAGGCTGTCTGACGAGAGAGAGCCTCACAATGCCCGACCGTTATATCCGCCAGATCCTGGACGCGCGCGTCTACGACGTTGCGATCGAATCGCCCGTAACCCATGCGCGCAACCTGACCCGCCGCTTTGTCAACAATATCTTCTTCAAGCGGGAGGATCTGCAGCCGGTCTTCTCCTTCAAGCTGCGTGGGGCCTACAACAAGATCAGCCAGCTCTCGGATGCCCAGAAGGCATGCGGTGTGATCGCTGCTTCCGCGGGCAACCATGCTCAGGGTGTGGCGCTGGCGGCCACCCAGCTGGGGATCCATGCAACCATCGTCATGCCGCGGACCACGCCGGAGATCAAGGTGAACTCCGTGCGCAATCATGGGGCTGAAGTGGTGCTGATCGGCGACGCCTTCGATGAGGCCGCTGCCTACGCCCAGGAACAGATCGAGAAGCATGGTTATACCTACATTCACCCCTATGACGACCCGGCTACCATCGCCGGCCAGGGCACGGTGGCCATGGAGCTGCTCTGGCAGTTCACCAAGCCGATCCACGCGGTCTTCATTCCGGTCGGTGGCGGGGGGCTGATCGCTGGCATGGCAGCCTACATCAAGTACCTGCGCCCGGAGACACGGGTGATCGGAGTGGAGCCCGAGGATTCCGCCTGCCTTTCCGAGGCCCTGAAGGCGGGTCGGCGCGTGACGCTGCCCCAGGTCGGGATCTTTGCCGATGGTGTGGCGGTGAAACAGATCGGCCGCCACACCTGGGATGTGTGCAAGGATCACGTGGACGAGGTGGTTACTGTCACGACCGACGAAATCTGTGCCGCGATCAAGGACGTGTTTGAGGACACCCGCTCCATACAGGAGCCGGCAGGGGCGCTCTCGGTGGCGGGACTCAAGAAATACGTCCAGCGCCAGGGGCTGGAGGATGAGAACCTGATCGGTGTTCTCAGTGGCGCCAATATGAACTTTGACCGGCTGCGCTATGTTTCGGAGCGTACTGAGGTGGGCGAGCAGCGGGAGGCCATCCTGGCGGTGACCATTCCGGAGGAGCCGGGCAGCTTCAGCAGGTTCATCCAGGCCCTGCGCAAGCGCAATATCACCGAGTTCAACTACCGCTACTCCTCGGCGGACGAAGCCCATATCTTCGTGGGGGTACAGATCCAGTCGGGCGGTCTGGGTCGCAACGAGGTGGTGACCGAGCTCGGGGATCTGGGCTATCCGGTGCTGGACCTGACGGACAACGACCTGGCGAAGCAGCACATCCGGCACATGGTCGGCGGGCACGCGCCCTCGGTCACCAATGAAAAAGTCTTCCAGTTCACTTTCCCCGAGCGTCCGGGGGCACTGATCACCTTCCTGATGTCACTGGGCAGCCGCTGGAACATCTCGATGTTCCATTACCGCAATCACGGGGCCGCCTACAGCCGGATCCTGATGGGGGCGCAGGTTGAGGATGAGGAACTGGGTGACTTCCGGGCCATGCTGGATGAAATCGGGTTTGAATATGAGGAGATCGGCGATGATCCAGCCTATCGTCTGTTTCTCGGGCAGTAGATTGCACAATCTTACAAAGTCATAATAATGTGGAAACCTTTATGAATTGTAAAAAAGGGTTTTACTGCTAGACTCTGTGCCACTGTCCGAAGAAACAGGCCTAGATTCCTGTTTCGCGGGTATTGTTGATAATCCAATAAGAAAAAAGAACAGCTGGCAGGAGACAACCGACGATGAACCGCCGACCCGACGTTATCCGCGTTCTGGTAGTGGTGTTTGCTACTGGGCTCTTGGTCAGTGGCCTGACCTCGCTCGCCGTATCCGATGAACCCAGACTGACCTCCGGCGCCATCCAGGAGGCAACGCTGACCGATCAGGGTTCCACAGGGCGCGCCATCAACTGAATTAAGCGCCCCGGTCGCCCACCGGGTAGTATCCCTGATCCGTCACAATGGCATCCATGGGGATATCCCAGCTGGCGGTCGGCATTGCATCGACCCGCTGGCCCTCGTGAGCCAGCCCGACCAGCTTCGGCCTGTGGCGGTTGGGCTGGCTCAGGAACGCAAAGGTCCGGTCATAGAAGCCGCCTCCCATCCCCAGCCTGTCCCCTTGCGCCGTAAAACCCACCAGTGGCATCAGAACCACATCCAGTGCCCATGCCGGTCTGGACGCAGCCCGGCTCAGACTGGGCTCGGGTATGCCGAAGCGATTGCGGCGCATGGGGGTATTACGGTCCAGGTGCAGGAACCAGAGGCGGTTGCCCAATATCGGGTGGAGAACCGGCAGGTAGCAGTGTTTGTTCATGCGTTCCACCGCTGCCTGCAGTGGGCGCGGGTCAATCTCGCCGTCATTGGGCCAGTAAAGGGCAATGCTGCGGGCATCCCGGAGTTCACGGCTGGCCAGCAGGTTGCGGCAGAGTTTGCGCGATGCGCGCTTCTGCTGCTGCGGGCTAAGCGCACGCCGTCGTGCGCGCAGTTCCCTGCGGAGCTGTTTTCGGGTTGCTTGATGGCGCGTCATGACATTCTTGGCAAGGCAGGTAATGAAACCCTCCGGGCTGCCGGACCGGATCGTGCCCTTGAACCCAGTAGTTCAAGGCGGGAGCCCCTTGATAGTGAATCAGGCTTTCCTCTGCTGTGGAGGACTTGCTCACATCACCAGGGAGCGGCTCCCTTTGGTCGTGCGCATCGGCTCGAGGACAACATCCAGTGAAGTCGTACAGCCCAGAGAGTTCGTGTGATTATAGGCTGACAGGCGGGGGGGAATGCAATGGCATTGTGCCGGTATTCAGGCGCCGGTGTCCGCCTGGGGCTGCTCCAGTGCCTCGCGCACCCGTTCGTCGAGTTCACGCAGTGTGCGCTCGGCGGATTCGGGCATGCTGCCACTGTTCTGCAGCAGTTCGTGGGTGATGTTGAGTGCGGCCATGACCGCGATCCGCTCGGTGCCGAAGACACGGCCACTGGCGCGGATCTCGCGCATCTTCTCATCCAGGTAGCGGGCGGAGCGTTCCAGCTCGCCACGGGCATCGCCGGGGCTGGCAACAAGGTATTCCTTGTCGAGGATGTTGACCGCGACTGTTTCCTTATCCGTGTGTTCCGCCATCAGTGATGCTCCAGTGAGCGCAGCCGTGAGATCATCGCCTCGATCCGGTGGCGTGCCATGTCATTCTTCTGCATGAGCTGGACGCGTTCCTGCTGCCAGTCCTCCTGGGCCTGGCGCAGCCGCGCGTTTTCGGCTTCCAGCTGGCGATTGCGCTCGATCAGCCGCTCGATGCGGGCGGCCAGTGCCTCGAGTTCCGCTTGGTCCATGGTACGCCTCTCCGGGGAATCGCCTCTGGAAAATCACTATAGTGGGCTCCCCGGGAGCGGTCAATTTGCGGTACGACAGGCAGCCGGGAAATGCTAGTGTAGGGCCCTGCAGACACCGAACCGGGAACCAGGAGCATCAGGCCCCCTATGAGCGGGATTGACGAGAACGATACACAGCGACTCCAGCAGATTGTCTACGATTTTGACCTGTGGTCCGACCTCCACGGACGCCATGGCGCCATCAATCATCCCAGTGAACTGCACGGCCTGCTGGCCGGTGAGCTGGCTGCCGGTGAGCGCCTTTCCAGCGAGCGCTGGGAGAACCTGGTGCTGGAGCATCTGGGGTGCGACCGGCTGAAGGAAGAGGAGGAGGATGAGCAGGTATCCCCGCGCGCCCTCCTGCACGCGTTCTACGCGGCGACCCTGGCTTCCCTGCAGTCCGAGGACATGGACTTCCGGTTGCTGCTGCCGCCTGAGCAGGCCCCGCTCAATCAGCGTCTGGAGGCGCTTTCCAACTGGGTCCGGGGGTTCCTCGAAGGCATGGCCCGGGCTGCTGGCGACGGGCTCAGCCGGGCGCCGGACGATATCCGTGAGCTGATCCGGGATTTCGTGGCCATCAGTCAGGTGGAAAACGAAGCGGACGACTCGGAAGACGACGGTGACCGCGACATTGAGGAGGTCTCCGAGTACATCCGGGTGGGTGTTCTCAATGTCTTCGCCGAGTTCAACCATCCCCAGCCGGACCAACAGACACTGCACTGACCGGGAGTGCCAATGACCGCCGCAAGCAAGCAGACCCAGACCGCAATTGACCGTGACGAGCATGCCAGCCGCCGGCGCCGCCTGATGGAGCAGATGGCGCCGGAAAGTATCGCCATTGTCTCCGCGGCCCCGGAACGGACCCGCAGCCGGGATACCGAATACCCTTATCGTCAGGACAGCGACTTCCTCTACCTCACCGGCTTCCAGGAACCGCACGCGGTGCTGGTGCTGGTTCCCGGCCGGGAACACGGTGAGACGGTCCTGTTCTGCCGGGAGCGCGACCCCGACCGGGAGCTCTGGGATGGATTCATGGTGGGTCCGGATGGCGCGGTGGCTGATTATGGCGTGGATGACGCCTTTCCCGTCAGCGACATCGACGACATCCTGCCGGGGCTGATCGAGGGGCGCTCACGGGTCTATTACTCCATCGGCCGGGATTCGGCCTTCGACAGCCGGGTCATGGAGTGGGTCAACAGCATCCGTGCGCGGGTACGCAGCGGGGCCAAGCCACCGGGTGAGTTCGTGGCCCTGGAGCACACCCTGCACGACATGCGCCTCTATAAGAGTGCGGCGGAACTTCGGGTCATGGAGCAGGCCGGGCGGATCAGCGCCGATGCGCACTGCCAGGCCATGCGCCGCGCCCGTCCTGGACTGCGCGAATACCAGCTGGAGGCGGAGCTGCTCTACCGCTTCCTGGATCAGGGTGCCAGTGCGCCCGCCTATCCGACCATTGTCGCGAGCGGCTCCCATGGCTGCGTTCTCCACTATACCGAGAACCAGGGCATGCTGGCGGACGGCGATCTGGTGCTGATCGACGCCGGCTGCGAGTACAACGGCTACGCCGCGGACATCACCCGTACCTTCCCGGCCAATGGTCGTTTCACGGCGGAGCAGAAAGCGGTTTACGAGATCGTGCTGGCGGCGCAGAAGGCGGCGATTGAGAAGGTTACGCCCGAGAATCACTGGAACCAGCCCCATGAGGCAGCTGTCGAGGTCCTGAGCCAGGGGCTTCTGGATCTGGGCATACTCACCGGCAGTCTTGAGGAGGTTGTGGAGCAGGGCCATTACCGCGACTTCTTCATGCACCGGACCGGTCACTGGTTGGGTATGGATGTGCACGACGTTGGGGATTACCGCATTGGTGGCGCCTGGCGGGTGCTGGAGCCGGGAATGGTGATGACGATTGAGCCCGGGCTTTACATCCCGCCGGGTAAGACGGGCGTGGAGGCGCGCTGGCAGGGCATTGCCGTGCGCATCGAGGACGACGTGGTCGTAACCCGCTCCGGTTACCGCAATCTGACACCGGATGTGCCCAAGGAGATAGCGGACATTGAGGCGCTGATGGCCGATGAGTGATCCGGGTTCCTCGATTCGCCACTGTGATGTGCTCATTGTTGGCGGCGGCATGGCGGGTGCCTCCCTGGCGCTTGGCCTGGCCCGGCAGGCGCCGTCGCTGGACGTTGCCGTGGTGGAATCCTCGCCGCTGGATCCATCAGTGGACCCGCAGACGCAGTTCCAGCCCAGCTATGATGCCCGCGCCACGGCGCTGGCCTACGGCTCCCGTCTGATCTACGAGGATCTCGGTGTCTGGCCCGAGCTTGCCCGCGCCGCCACGCCTATTGAGCACATCCATGTCTCCAGTCGGGGCCGCCCCGGAACCACCCGCATGCATGCGTCGGAGCACGGCACGGAGGCGCTGGGGTATGTGGTGGATAACGCCTGGCTTGGTCTCAATCTGGTCTCTGCCCTTCAGGAAACCGCCACCCACTGGCTCTGCCCGGCGCGGGTGGTCACGGCGGAGACCGGCAGTGAGGGTGCGCAGGTTCTGGTGGAACAGAACGGTGAGCAGCTGTGGTGGCAGACGCGTCTCCTGGTGGTGGCTGATGGGGGTCGTTCCGGTCTGCGTGAACAGCTTGGGTTCAGTGCCCGCCGGCAGGACTATGGCCAGCACGCCCTGGTCGCCACCGTCACCATGGGTGAGCCGCACCGGAACCAGGCCTATGAGCGCTTTGTCGACGGCGCAGCCGTGGCGTTGCTGCCCCACAGGGGCAGCCATGACTACGCGCTGGTCTGGACCATGGACAGTACCGAGATTGAGCGCCGCATGGCCCTGGGCACCGATGCCTTCCTGGCAGAGCTCCAGCAGCGTTTCGGCTGGCGGCAGGGCCGGTTTGAGCACGTGGGGCAGCGCCACAGTTACCCGCTGGCGCTGGAGCAGGTCGCCAGCCCGGTACGCCCCGGGGTGGTACTGGTGGGCAATGCGGCCCATTCCCTGCATCCGGTGGCTGGACAGGGTTTCAACCTGGCCCTGCGCGGGCTGATGCGGCTCAGCAGCCGCCTCGCTGGTGCTGCCGATGAACCGGCCTCCCTGGGCCAGCCGGAAACGCTGGCCTCCTATGTAGCGACCCATCAGCAGGATGTGGACGCCATTGTCGGTTTCTCCGACAGCCTGGTGTGGGTGTTCTCGGAAAAGGGCGGTTTCCCCGGCCGGCTCCGGGACCTGGGGCTGGCGGCTCTGGACGCAGCGCCTGGTCCGCGGCACTGGCTGGCGCAGCGCAACATGGGACTGAACACAAGACGGAGCTCCCTCGGCCATGACTGATACCCCGCTTACGGAACGCACCACCGTTGCCATTGTGGGTGGCGGCCTTGTTGGCGGCGCACTGGCGCTGCTGCTGGCCCGCCAGGGGCTGGAGGTCACCGTAGTGGAGCCCCAGTCCCGGGAGACCCAGCTGCATGAGCTGGAGCCGGCTACCACTGTCCACGGGTTCGAGCCAAGGGTCAGTGCCCTGACCGAGGGCACGCGGCAGCTGCTCGAGGACCTTGGTATCTGGTCGGAGATTGAAGCCCGGCGCTGTTGCCCGTATCGCGAAATGCGTGTCTGGGATGCAGAGGGTACCGGCAGCATCCACTTCGACGCTGCTGAACTCCAGCTTTCCCGGCTGGGGAGCATTGTGGAGAACCGGGTCGTGCTGGGGGCGCTGGCCCGGGCCATGGTGGCGGAACCCAACCTGACCTGGCTGGACGGGGAATACGTCCGTCACTGGCGCCCGACAGGCGCGGGCTCGGCGGTGATGCTCAGCGATGGCCGCTGGCTCGAGGCGCGGCTGGTGGTCGGTGCGGATGGTGCTAATTCCCGCATACGCCATTGGGCCGGTCTGGCTACCCGCGAGTGGGATTACGACCAGCAGGCGATCGTGTGTACCGCGCGTACGGAATACGGCCACCAGCGCACCGCCTGGCAGCGGTTCATGACCACGGGCCCGGTGGCCTACCTGCCTCTGGCCAACGAGGAGAGCAGTGACCGGTTCGTTTCCATCGTCTGGTCCCAGGATGTGGGAGAATCGGCGCGGTTGATGAACCTGGACGAAGGCGCCTTCGCCGGTGAGCTGGGCGCGGCACTGGAGTGGACCCTCGGGGCGGTGGAGGCGGTGTCCACACGCCATGCCCTGCCGTTGCGCCAGCGTCATGCCCGGGAGTACACGCGTCCGGGGGTGGTTCTGGTCGGGGATGCCGCACACACCATCCATCCGCTGGCTGGGCAGGGAGTTAACCTCGGATTTGCGGACGCGGCTGTCCTGGCGGATGAGATCCGGCTGGCCATGGAGCGTGGTCTGGAGCCTTCGCACTCCAGCGCCCTGCAGCGTTACCAGCGCCGGCGCAAGGTGGAGAATCTGTCGCTCATGGCTGCCATGGAGGGCTTCAAGCAGCTCTTCGCCCGGGATGAGCTGCCCCTGCGCTGGCTGCGAAACACCGGCATGCGCTGGCTGGACGGCCAGACCGGCATCAAGAACCGGATTGCGGCCGAGGCCATGGGCAGCCGTCATCCACTGCCGCGGTTCTCGCCGCCCCTGCCGGCTGAAGCGGAGTGATCAGGGGGTGGTGCTGAAGCTCCGGAACTGCTCCATCACACTGTCCGCCAGGTGATCCTTGTCGAGTACACCCACCACTTCCTCGGCCAGGCCGGTTTCCGCCGCGCCGGCGTAGACCAGTGCATAGTCCACTCCCTGCTGGGTCAGCTGCTGCACCACCTGGCTGAGCAGATCCCTGGCCCCCACCTGAACGAACCGCCGGTGGCCCAGCCTCGCCAGCGGCCAGTCTTCATGGTGTTCATGTTCGGCTGCGAGCAGGCCTTCAAATGAGAGAATTCCGCTGACCTCATCATACTCGTCGGTCAGCAACAGGTACTGGACTTCGGCCTCACGCCCCAGAAGTTCGAAGGCATTGCTGACGGTGGTGGCCTCGGGAAGAGTGGCAATCCCCTCTTCGGTGAACTCCTCCGCGCGACGCATGAGGAAAAGGTTGCGGTGGCGTTCACTTGAAAAATGTTTGCCGCGGCGTGTCAGCTTGATGCTGTAGATCGTTTCATCAATCAGCGCACGGCGGATGCCGATCGCGACGGCAACAGCAATGATGAGCGGGATGATGATCGTGTAGGCGCGTGTCATCTCGAACACCATCACAATGGCTGTCAGTGCCGCCCCCGTAACACCACCGACAACACTGGCCATGCCAACCACGGCATAGTTCATGGGATTGATGTTCGCGGTTGGCCAGATCAGGGAGAGTGCGATGCCAAACGCAGCCCCCAGTGTCGCACCCAGGAAAAGTGCTGGTGAAAAGATACCACCGGATGATCCCGAGCCCAGGCTGAGGGTCGTCGCCAGCAGTTTGGCCCCGAACAGCAGCACAAGCAGCTGAAACGCCAGCAGGTTCCCGTGGAGTATTTCGCTGATGGTGGCGTAATTGGCACCGGCGATATGGTAATGGCCATAGGTGTACTGGAAGCCGAAAAGCATGAGGCCGACAAAAAGCATGCCAGTGGCGTGTCGAAGGTACTGGTTGCTGGTCAATCGTTCAAAGGTGACTTCCGTGAACGACAGGAGGCGAATGAAGAGCCAGGCCGTAACACCGCAGGCGACACCCAGAACACTCATGGCTGCAATGTTGTAGAAGTCCAGAGCGCCCGCGCTGACGGCTTCTGGTGCGGGGATTACGAATGCCGGCGTCATCCCCAGTGTGGTGCGCCCGATGTAGCTGGCGGTGGCGGTCGACAGCACCACGGGCATGAAGGTCCGGACGCTGAGCTCGGGCAGCATCAGCTCAACCGCGAACATGACACCGCCCAGTGGCGTATTGAAGGTGGCCGCAATCCCCCCTCCCGCGCCGGCAGCAATCAGGGTGATGCGTTGCCAGGTGCTGAGATGGACCAGGCGGGCAATGCTTGAGGCGAGTGACGCCCCGATCTGGATAATGGGCCCTTCCTTGCCCACTGACGCACCGCTTCCGATGGACAATGCGGAGGCCAGCGACTTGGCGGCGGCAACAACCGGGCGGATCAGCCCCTCCCGGAAGTAAACCGCATCAATGACTTCGGGAACGCCGCTGCCACGCGCTTCGGGTGCGAACGTACGGGTCAGCCAGACCACGCCCAGGCCGCCAATCACGGGAACCAGGATTACAAAAGGGCCCCAGATGCTGGGTTCCAGAAGGCTCTCCCCACCCAGAGTCAGGCTCAGGCGCCCATAGAAGAACAGATTGTGGAAAAAGCTGATGAGGTAATAGAAGAGAACCGCGCCCAGGCCCGTGACAATGCCCACGATAACGGCGATCAGGGAAAAAACGAGCGCGGGTGCCTCGCGCTCGTCATTTGGTTCCCGGTTCAGGGGCGTATCAGTACTCATGGGCAGGTCGTGACCCCTGGATGTTAATGCATGAGGTAGGCGTCTTCCTTGGACGCCAGGGAGATCTCGCGCGGGGTAATAACGCCCAGGACATCCGTGGCCCGTTGACTGTTTTCATCATGCATGACGAGAACCACCTCGCAGTTGCTGGCATGCATGGAGCGCATCAGCTTTGACCAGCTGGTTTCGGACGTGACCCTGAGGAAGTTGCGATCAATGGTCCAGTCAGTGTTTTCCGGAGCGCTCAGAAGATGCAGGTTCTCATGGACCACACCATCAATGGTGTCGTCATCCACCGCTATGGCGTAACGGGGGGCCCTTTCCGGGGTGTGGGTCGCCTCCCACTGTCTCAGAAGCTGGACATCAATCAGGTCGAATTCGGTATTCATCAGTGTCCCCGCGCTGTGGAGATGGGACGTTGCCGCCTGAAGGCCGTGGGGAACACTGTAGCCCCGCCGTACCAGCTTGAGGGTATAGATGCTCTCCTCAGTGATCGCCGACCGAACCGCATAGGCAAAAGACACCGTTGCGATAATCGGCAGCATGGCGGCGTAGTCACCGGTCAGCTCGAAGACCATGATGACGGCGGTCAGCACCGCACCGGTGGTTCCCGCGATCATGCCGCCCATGCCCGCAATCGCGAGTACCACTGGATCGACGCCGCTGGCCGGAAAGACCATCAGGACCAGGTTGCCAAACAGGGCTCCGAAGATGGCGCCGAGAAACAGCGAAGGAGCAAAAACGCCGCCGGAGGCGCCGGAGCCCAGCGTCAGCGCTGTTGCCAGCCATTTACCCAGGAAAAGCAGAGCCAGGAACAGTGGATCGGAGAGGATACTGCGCAGAACATCCAGAATAGTGGGGTAGCCAACCCCCCCAATGTGGTATTGGCCGGTATAGACGATGAATCCGTACAGCATGACGCCGACGACAGCCATCCCACTGACATGGCGCACATAGGAATTGGTGAAGCGGCGTTCGAACCAGTCTTCGAACGAATAGATGGAGCGGATGAAACCGGATGAAATGACGCCGATCAGCGCCCCCAGCGGAATACAGGCCAACAGTGAGTAGAAGCCCACCAGATGGTTCTCAAAGACCACCAGCTCGGGGACATCGAACGAGGGGTGGAGGCCGCTGTAGAAACGCCCGATATAGGTCGCCGTTACCGTGGCAATTGCCACCACGGTGACTGTGCGGGCACTGATCGAGACCAGCATCAGCTCCATGGCAAAGGCGAGCCCGCCAATCGGGGCATTGAAGGTTGCGGCCACCGCGGCTGCGGCACCTGCGCCCACGAGCACCACCCTCTGGCGTGCCGGCATGGTGATGAGCTGTCCCAGACTGGAACCGAAGGCTGAGCCGATCTGGACAATGGGGCCTTCACGCCCGACAGACCCGCCACTGCCAATG
Organism: uncultured Halovibrio sp.; assembly: GCF_913056445.1. Lineage (NCBI taxonomy): Bacteria > Pseudomonadati > Pseudomonadota > Gammaproteobacteria > Oceanospirillales > Halomonadaceae > Halovibrio > uncultured Halovibrio sp. Next base: position 17,995 of record NZ_CAJXMA010000014.1, on the reverse strand, counting down.
GAAACTGCGGAAGTCAGCGCCTTGGCGATCACCACGGAGGGCCGGATCCGGCCCTGGCTGAAGTAGATGGCGTTCATCACTTCCGGGACCCCGTGGCCGCGGGTTTCCGGAGCAAACCGTTCGGTTATCCAGTTAACGATGATGGCACCGACAACAGGCACCAGGATGACCCCTGCACCCCAGGTGCTGGGGGCGATATGGATATCCGGCTGGAAGGCCAGACTCAGCTCGCCATAGAAAAAGAGGTTGCGGAAAAAACCAATGATGGCTTTGAAGGCAATCGCACTGAAACCACCAAAGATACCCACCCCCACTGCCAGGATCAGCATGATGCTGGCGTTGAGAGGCTGGTTCGGGCTTGCTCCCTCGACCGGAGCTGTGGCTGACCCTTCAGTCTGGTTGTTGGTGGTTTGGCTCATAGAGACCATGCGGAGGTAAAGCGATCACTATTCTTATACAAAGCGTGAAGCCGCTGCAAGGAATCCTGCTTTTCTGTTCTGAGCAGCTTACCCATTGGGGATATCGAATAAACGCCCGAGAGCTGCAGGAACAAAGGTTTCCGTGCGCAGTATCCGTGGTCCCAGATGCACCGGTTCAAAACCCTGATCGCGGATCAGTTCCACTTCATAGGGAATGAAGCCGCCCTCCGGGCCGATGCAAAGGCTTACAGGTTCGTCCAGGCCCTGCGGGCAGGCACCGGCGCTGCCGGGATGGGCGATCAGACGGTGGCTCCCGGTTGTGATGGCAGCGAGCTCATCTTCTACAAAGGGCTTGAAGCGGTTGCGCTGCAGGATTGTCGGCCACCCGGTATCCCGCCCCTGTTCCAGCCCCAGGGTGATCTGTTCAGCAAGGGATTCCGGTTGCAGCCAGGGGGTCTGCCAGTAGCTTTTCTCCACCCGGTAGCTGTTGACCAGCACGAGGTGCTTGACGCCCATGGAAACGACGGACTGGATGATCCGGCGCAGCATCTTGGGGCGTGGCAGCGCGAGTACCAGGGTCAGTGGCAGGGGCGCAGGGGGCGCCTCATCCAGTTCTATGGCCAGCGTGGCCTCGTGCGCATCCAGGTGTTCGATCCGCCCCATCCCCATGGTGCTGTCACGCAGTCCCACTCTCAGTGAGTCGCCCGTATTGGCCCCATGTATTTGATGGAGGTGCTGCAGCTGGCGACCGGTTACACGGGCCCGCTCCGGCGTCACCAACTGTTCCGGGTGAAGCAGGAGCAGGTTCATGCCGCGTCCGCATCATCCGGTGGGCGGCGGCGCTCGACCATGCGACCGAAGATGAGTCCGATCTCGAACAGCAGCCACATGGGTCCGGCCAGAAGCGTCTGGGAGATCATGTCCGGTGGCGTCATCAGCATACCCACCACAAAGCAGCCCACCACCACGTAGGGGCGCTTCTCGCGCAGGGACTGGGTATCCGTGGCACCACTGAGAATCATCAGCATGATGGCGATCGGGATCTCGAAGGCGATGCCGAAGGCGAACAGCAGCTTGAGCACAAAGCTCAGGTAGCTGCTCATGTCCGTCATGACCGTAACCTCAGCCGGCCCCACGGAGGTGAAGAAAGCGAATACCAGTGGAAAGACCACGTAGTACGCGAACACTGCCCCCAGGTAGAACAGCAGGATGGAGGAGGCCAGCAGCGGAAAGGCGATGCGTTTTTCGTGGCGGTACAGCCCCGGGGCCATGAAGCGCCAGATCTGATAGAGCACCACCGGCATGGCCAGGAAGGTGCCCAGCACCAGGGTCAGTTTCAGGGGCGCGAAGAAGGGGGCTGCCACGTCCGTGGCGATCATGCTGCTGCCCTCGGGCAGATAGGCCCGAAGTGGGCCGGAGAGCCAGGCATAGAGCTGGTTGGCGAAGGGGTAGAGCGCCAGGAAGATCACCAGGATGGCGAGAATGGCCTTAAGCAGCCGGTTGCGCAGCTCCACCAGGTGGGCCACCAGCGGCATGGTGTTCTCGTCGAGGGAGTCGTCCTGCTGGCTCATGAGGGGTTCCGGGGGCCTCCCTGGTGGTCCTTGTCGGTGCCGTCACTGCTGTTGCTGCTGCGGGAGTCGGATTTCAGGTAGTCCTCATCCAGCTTCGCCTCGTCCAGAGCTTCACGCATGTTCTTCTGGATGTCCTCGTAGCCGATGTCACTCTTCTCTCGGCGCAGCTGTTCCCGGATCTCCTCGGCCTTGACCTGGCGGTCGAGTTCCTCGGAGAACTGGCGGGTCATGCGGCGGGCCTTGCCGATCCAGTGCCCGGCCGTGCGTGCCGCTGTGGGCAGCCGTTCCGGCCCCAGTACCAGGAGGGCAATGACGCCGCAGAGGAAGAGCTCCAGGAACCCGAGATCAAACATTCAGGGCGCCTCAGGAATGCTCGTGATCGCGGCGCTTCTCCGCTTCGGGCGTCTCCTCGCTGTTCTTCTGCTCCAGAGTGCGACCGCCCGGGGTGTCGTCCTCCTGCTCCTCATCCTTTGACTTCCCGCTGTCGCCATCGTTCATGGCCTGCTTGAAGTTGCGGATGGCGCTGCCGACATCGCCGCCCATGTTGCGCAGTTTCTTGGTCCCGAACACCAGAATGACGATGCCGAAGACGATCAGAAGCTGCCAGATACTGATTCCGCCCATGTTGAATTCCTCCCGTTCAGGATTCCGGCGTGCGCCGGGCTTTTTCTTCAAGGCCGGAGAGGCCGAAACGCCGTGCCAGTTCATTGAGCACTGCGTCCGGGCCTTCGCCCCGATTGGAGAGCATGACCAGACTGTGGAACCACAGATCCGCCGTTTCGGCGATCAACTCCCGGTTGTCTCCGGAGTGTTCCGCGTCCTTGGCCGCGATCAGGGTTTCCGTGCATTCCTCCCCGACCTTCTCAAGAATCTTGTTGAGCCCCTTGTGATGGAGGTTCGCAACGTAGGAGTCGTCCGGGGCCGCATTCCGGCGCCGTTCTTCCAGTACCTCGGCCAGTTGGCTCAGTACCGTGTCCATCAGCTCTGCTCCGCTCCGTAAATGGCTTCAGGGTCCTTAAGGACCGCTCCGGATTCCTGCCAGGCACCGTTCTCCAGTCGGCGGTAGAAGCAGTGTCGCCGCCCGGTGTGGCAGGCAATGCCGCCGATCTGTTCCACCCGCAGCAGGATGACATCCGCATCACAGTCCAGCCGCATCTCGTGGACCTTCTGCACATGGCCGGAACTTTCGCCCTTGTGCCAGAGCCGCTCCCGTGACCGGGAATAATAGACGGCTTCGCCGGTTTCCGCTGTCTTTTCCAGCGCTTCGGCGTTCATCCAGGCCATCATCAGCACGTCGCCGCTGGCGGTATCCTGGGCGATGGCGGGAACGAGGCCGTCTTCGTTGAAGGCTACCTCGCCGATCCATCCGGGCTGGGAGTCTGCTGTCATCTCAGTGTCCACTGCTGTTACTGCCATACCAGAATAACACGCCGCCGGTGCCCAGCAGAATCCAGCTGGCGGCCGGCAGGTTCTTCAGCCATTCCTGGAGGCCGGGTTCCGCCACTGCCAGTGCCCCCATTGCACAGGCGGCCGCCCCGAGCAGGGGCCAGAGGCGGAAGCGGTGTGTATCGGCGGGCGCGGGCTGCGGCTGCACGGGCGGTGGGTCGCCGGCGAGGCGCTCCAGCGCGTCGTGGAACAGCTGGGGCATTTCTGGTGCCTGTTCCGCCCAGTCTGGCAGGTGTTCGCGCAGTGAGCGCATCACACCGGGCGGGCCCATCTGCTGCTGCATCCAGTTCTCCAGGAAGGGTTGGGCGGTGGCCCAGAGGTCCAGGTCCGGGTAGAGCTGGCGGCCCAGACCTTCCACGTTGAGCAGGGTTTTCTGCAACAGGACCAGCTGGGGCTGGACCTCCATGTGAAAGCGGCGGGCCACCTCGAAAAGGCGCAACAGGAAGTGACCGAAGGAAATGTCGCGCAGCGGCCTGGCGAAAATGGGTTCGCAGACGGTGCGGATGGCGGCCTCGAATTCATCCACGCGGGTGTCGGCGGGGATCCAGCCGGACTGGATATGGAGCGCCGCGACCTGGTGGTAGTCCCGCCGGAAGAAGGCGAGCAGATTGCGCGCCAGGTAGCTCTTGTCCGAGGGTCCGAGGGTACCGACAATGCCGAAATCCAGCGCGATGTACTGGGGGTCCGCCGGGTTGGAGGCATCCACGAAGATGTTGCCGGGGTGCATGTCGGCGTGGAAGAAACTGTCCCGGAAAACCTGGGTGAAGAAGATCTCCACGCCCTTCTCCGCCAGCACCTTCATGTCCACGCCGGCGGCGTGGAGAGCCGCCGTGTCGCCGATGGGGATGCCGCTGACCCGCTCCATGGTGACCACCCGGCGCCCGGTGTGGGACCAGTAGACCTCGGGCACGTAGATCAGCGGCGAGTCCGGGAAGTTGCGCCGCAGCTGGCTGGCGTTGGCCGCCTCGCGCTGCATATCCAGTTCGTCGAAGATGGTCTTCTCATAGTCCGTCACGACCTCCACCGGGCGCAGGCGCGGCCCTTCCGCCCAGAAGCGCTGCAGCAGCCGCGCCATCAGGTGGAGCAGGCGGATGTCCTGGCGGATGACCCGCTCGATGCCGGGGCGGATGACCTTGACCACCACGGGGGTGCCGTCCAGCAGCTTCGCCCCATGCACCTGCGCCACGGAGGCCGAGGCCAGCGGATCCTGTTCGAATTCGCTGAAGCAGTCCGCGATGTCCGCTCCCAGTTCCGCTTCCACAATAACGCGGGCGTCATCGCTGTCGAAGGGAGCGACCCGGTCCTGGAGGTGGGCCAGTGATTCGGCCATATCCTCGGGCAGCAGGTCGCGCCTTGTGGAGAGGATCTGGCCGAACTTGATGAACACCGGGCCCAGGTCCTCCATGGCCTGGCGCAGGCGTTCGCCGCGATTGGCTTCCGGCTGCGGGAAGAGACGCCAGGGGGCGATGGCCAGCAGGAAGCGGATGCCTGCCGGCAGGGTCAGGAGGCGCAGGAAGGTGTCGAGCCGGTAGCGGCTGAAAACCCACAGGATCCGGAGCAGGCGGCCGAGGTTGATCAATGGTCCTCCTCGGGCGCCAGGTTGTTGAGGCGGTTTTCAAGCGCCTTCACGCGGGATTCCAGCGCATCGATGTCACTGAATCGGGCCTCGGCCTCGTGGCGACCGGGCACCAGGCCGGATTCCTCGTGCAGGTAATCCTCAATGTTCGCGTGTACCGAGGCGCGCGCCTGCTGGCTCCAGCGCAGGGCATCCCGCAGACGCCGGGCGATGACGTGAGCGGGCACATCCCCGAGGGTACGGGCCAGGAAAGCCTCCCAGTCCGGCGCCAGCGCATGCAGTCGGTGTGCGAGGTGGCGGACGCGCTCACTGTCTCCTTCGACCGTGATCAGGCCCTGGTCCAGGCCGCTGGTGTCGCCGCCGGCCAGTGCCAGAAGCGCCAGTGGCGTGGCGGTGATGTGCGTGTCCGTTCCCGGGCCGGACGGGCCCTGTTTCAGGGCAAGGCGGTCGCCCGAACGCGCCAGTGTCAGGGTGGCCCCGAAGGGCACCAGTGTGATCGCCACCGGCGCAGCCAGCTCTTCAAGCAGGATGTCCCTGGCCGCCGGGTCCGCTTCGAGAGCACGGTTCAGGGCGGAGGCGGCCATGGTGGTGGCCTGGTCGAGCAGTGTGCCGCCCAGTCCCATCAGGGCTTGATCCCCGCATGCAGCGCCACGATGCCGCCGGTCATGTTGTGGTACTTGCACCGCACCAGCCCGGCGTCTTCCATCATGCCCTTGAGGGTTTCCTGGTCCGGGTGCATGCGGATGGATTCGGCGAGATACTGGTAACTCTCGCTGTCACCAGCCACCAGCCGGCCCATCAGAGGCAGGGCGGTGAAGGAATAGGTGTCGTAGGCCTTGTTGAGCAGCGGGTTGACCGGCTTGGAGAACTCCAGGATCAGCAGCTTGCCGCCGGGCTTGAGGACGCGGGTCATCTCGCGCAGCGCCAGGTTCTGGTCGGTGACGTTACGCAGGCCGAAGGCAATGGAGACGGCATTGAAGTAATTGTCCGGAAAGGGCAGGCACTCGGCGTTGGCCTGCACGTAGTCCACGCGCCCGGCGTAGCCGCGGTCGATCAGGCGATCCCGGCCCACCTCCAGCATTTCCTGGTTGATATCGGCCAGCACAACTTCGCCTTCGGTGCCCACACGGTCCGCGAACTGCATGGTCAGATCGCCCGTGCCGCCAGCGATGTCCAGGATTCGGTGGCCGGGGCGCACACTGCTCAGCTCGATGGTGAAGCGCTTCCACAGCCGGTGGATGCCCATGGACATCAGGTCGTTCATCAGGTCATACCGGCTGGCAACCGAGGAGAAAACCTGGCCGACGTGCTTCGCTTTTTCCTGCTTCGGCACCTCGCGGTAACCGAAATGGGTGGTGTCCTGATCCGCCATGGGGACCTCCGCTAATGCTTTGGCGTATTCTAACCCCGGAGTGCCCGCTTGTCTGCGCCGGGTGAGCTCCACTCGCCTCATGGGTCGTAGTTGCGTAAAATTGCGCGCAACGCCCGTAATCATTGTTCGCCGAGGAGTCCCGATGTCCCGTATCCAGATCCACCGCGCGCACGCCATGGACCATGAACACGCGCTGCGGGTGGCCGATGAGCTGGCCCGGGAGATGACGGCGCATTACGACTTCGAATGGCACTGGGACGGCGAGCGCCTGAAGCTGCGCCGGACCGGCCTCAAGGGGGAAGTGGCGGTCAACCCGCAGGACATCGGTGTGGACCTGGAGCTGGGCATGATGCTGCGGCCCTTCAAGGGGCGGATCGAGCAGGAGGTGGTGCGCCAGCTTGAGGCTATCCTCAAACGCCACAGCTGATCGCCGGGCGCGAGCGTCACTCGCGGGGGAGCGGCTCCCCTGCCAGTACCTTTTCCATGATGCGGGTTTCGCGTTGGCGGATGGTTTCCAGCAGTTCCGACACGCCGCCCATGGCGCGGAATGCGTGGACGCCTTCTGTAATGAAGCGATAGAGCTCGCCCAGACCGGCCATGCGCGCGGGCTGATGCATCATCTTCAGCCCCATGCGCAGGGAGCGGTGATTCACGTAGCGCTCCAGATCCCGCCCCACGGCATCCACCAGTTCGATCTGTCGCCGCCGGTCCGTCACCTGCCCGCAGGCCCGGTAGGCTTCGGCATAGGTGGTGTCGGACATGCCCTCGATACCATTGGCATCCAGCGCCCGCTCCCGGGTTAGCCACTCGGTCATGGCCAGGTCCAGGCGCTGGCTGATCAGGTTGAGCTCCACCAGTTGTGACAGGGTGAAGAGCGCACTGTCGGGGCTCAGGCGGATCAGGTAGGGGAAGATGCGGTCAAAGTCGTCATCGCGGCGGCTGAAATCCTGGGGCGCGTAGAGGTCCTCCAGCAGGAAATCCAGGGCTTCGCGGTAACGCGGGGATTCGTAAAGGTCCCGGTGCGTTTCGCGCAGACGCGCCGCCTGCCAGCGGCCCAGCGCCTCAATGGCCGGTTCCAGTGGATGCCCAACCCGTTCCTGCCGGAAGTCGTGGTAGCTGAGCATCAGCTCCTGGAGCCGGCGCGCGTTAGGGGTCCGTGTCTGGGTCTGGGTCAGCTTGTACCGGTACACACCCGTCCTCCGTTCATGCGGACGGGCATTCTAGTGGGGGCGGGAATGTCCGACAATGGCGCTCAGGCCACCCTGGGGATGTCATCCATGGAAGGCACCCACCTTTCACTGTCCAGTGTGATGAAGTGACTGGTGCCCCGGGTCTCCACAATCCGCACCGAGGTTGACGAATGACGGGCGGCATTCATCATCGCCTCACGGTCCAGGATGCGGTCGGTTTCCGGGACCAGGATGGTGCCCTGGCGGATGTTGGCAAGGATGCTGGTGTCCCACTGCTCCATCCAGGCCATGATGTTCTCGATATTGCGCACGATGGTCAGATGGTCCTGGGTGGCCGAGAACATCCGGTTGAGCAGCGTCTTCTTGCGCGGGTTCATGCGCCCGAAGAAAGTCTGGGCATAGGCGGACGAGGGCGTGCTGTTGATGGCGCGCACGATCCAGGGCCACATGCCGTGGCTGACCGGCTCCAGAATGGCCCGGACCAGAGCGTGGAGTTCGCCCTGGGGCAGCACCGGTGCCTCGAGGACCACGTCGATGTCCTCAAACAGTTCCGGGCGCTGGCGGGCGGCTTCCAGAATCACACCGCCGCCACGGGAATGGCCGTGTACCCGGATCTGGTTCGAGGAGGGCAGGTTCTCGAGGGTCTGGATGAGGATGCGGGCATCGTACTCAATGGTGGCCTCGGTGTGCGGGTTGCGCAGCACCCAGTTCGGCCGCTCCAGGTTCGGGCCACTCACCGGAATGTGATAGTTGGAGCAGGTCAGCAGGATCAGCTCGGTGGTGGGCTCCTGATAGAGCTGGGTGAAATAGCACTGGTTCTCGAGAAAACCATGCACCCCGATCACGGTATGGTGGGCCTCGCCGCTGTGATTGCGCACGGCCACAGCGCCGGAGCCGACTTCATAGACCCGCCCGGAGAACATCTCGCTGTATGCGGGTTCGATGCGTTTCTTCAGCTTGCGGATGTCACTGGCTTTCATGACGCTGATCTCCTGAGCGCGGCCGCATACACCTTTTCGATGACCGGCTTATGACGGAATCTTTACCTTACAGTATAGAAATGAATTTGGGCTGGGGAGTGGAATTTTGTAAACAGTCCGCCGGTTGAGACAACAGTCACGCTGGGGCTGATCCGCCTCTTCGACCAATGCATAAGGGCCTATGACTGGAAAACCGGGCCATCGGAAGGCACTATAGCCGCTGTTCCGAACAGCCTGGTCAAACCTGAGGGAGGTCCGCATGAGTGACAAGCGCATAGAGAAAGACAGCCTCGGCGAGGTGGAAGTCCCGGCCAACGCCCTCTGGGCGGCCCAGACCCAGCGCGCCATCGATAACTTCCCGGTGAGCGGCCGGCCCATGCCCGGCGCCTTCATCCACGCCGTGGTACGGATCAAGCGCAGCGCCGCGCGCGCCAATGCCGTGCTGGGGCTGCTGGATGCGGATCGGGCCCAGGCCATCGAAACGGCCTGTGATGAGGTGCTGGGCGGCGCCCATGCCGACCAGTTCCCGGTGGACGTATTCCAGACCGGGTCCGGTACCAGCACCAACATGAACGTGAACGAGGTGATCGCACACCTGGCCTCCAACCACAGCAGTGAGCCGGTCAATCCGAACGATCATGTGAACATGAGCCAGAGCAGCAACGACGTGATCCCGACCGCGATCCATCTGAGCGCGGTGACCGAGGTGCATGAGTCGCTGCTGCCGGCGCTGGATCACCTGATGCAGACCATCGCGGGCCGTGAGAAAGAGACCGAGTCCGTGGTCAAGACCGGCCGCACCCACCTGATGGATGCCATGCCCGTGACCGTCGCCCAGGAACTGCGCACGTGGCGGGATCAGATCAGTAACGCCCGCGACCGCCTGGAGCAGGCAGCCAAGGACCTGCTGCGCATTCCCCAGGGGGGTACCGCCGTGGGTACGGGCGTGAACGCCCATGCTGATTTCGCGCGCCTGTTTGCTGAAGAGCTCAGTGCGCTGACCGATCATCACTTCACCGCGATGGAGCATCCGTTCGTCGGCCAGAGCGCCATTGATGCGCCGGTGGCCCTGTCCTCCGCCTACCGTGGGCTGGGCACGGTGGTCATGAAGATCGCCAATGACCTGCGCTGGATGAACAGCGGCCCCATTCATGGCCTGGGCGAGATCACACTGCCGGCGCTGCAGCCGGGCTCCAGCATCATGCCCGGCAAAGTGAACCCGGTGATTCCGGAATCCGCCGCCATGGTGGCCGCCCAGGTGACCGGCCTGGACGCCACCGTGAACACCGCCGGCCAGTCCGGCAACTTCCAGCTCAACGTCATGCTGCCGCTGGTGGGCTGGAACCTGCTGGAAATGAACGGCCTGCTTTCGAACACGGCACGGGTGATGGCGGACAAGGCCATTGCCGGCTTTACTGTAAACAGTGACGTGATGGCCGAAGCAGTCGGTAAGAACCCGGTGCTGGTGACAACCCTCAACCCTGTCATCGGTTACGCCAAGGCGGCCGAGGTTGCCAAGAAGGCGTATGCGACCGGCCGCTCCATACTGGACGTGGCGAAGGAAGAGACGGATGTGCCGGAAGACGAGCTGCGCGACCTGCTCGACCCGATCAAGCAGACCAAGGGCGGCCTTCCGGACGCCTGACCGGCGTCCGCTGCGGGGCAGCGTGTCATGCTGCTGATCCCGGAGCTGGTGGCGCTGCTGATCGTGGCCAACGGGGCGCCCCTGGTTCTGAGCCGGATCCTGGGGACCCGTGGCTACCCGGTAGACTGCCGGTTGCAGTTGCCGGATGGCCGCCGGCTCTTCGGGGCCAGCAAGACCTGGCGTGGCCTGGCGGTGGCGATCGTTGCCGCTGCCGTCGTCGCCTGGCTGTTCCGGCTCGGCTTCATCTTCGGGGCGGTGTTCGGCGCGGTGGCGATGCTCGGGGATCTGCTTTCAAGCTTCGTTAAGCGCCGTTTCGGTCTTGGCGCCGGTGATCGGGCCCGTGGTCTGGATCAATTGCCGGAAGGGCTGCTGCCCAATTTCGTCGCCTGGTGGTGGCTGGGTGTTTCGGGCTGGGTGGCGCTGCTGGCGGCCCTGATCTTCTGCGTGCTCAATATCTGGGGCTCGCCCCTCCTTTACCGCCTCGGCATTCGCCGGCGGCCTCACTGACCCACGGAATCCGGGCCGGCACTCAGCCGGTGCAGGGTCACTTCCGGCGGGCAGTTCAGCCTGACGTTGAGAATGGATGTGCCAGCGCCCGTGGTGGTGTAGCCCTGCATGGCATCCTCCATCCAGTTGCCGCGCCCGAGCCGGCGTGGAATCCGTGCATCCAGCGTGAGCGGAATCCCGCCTGGCAGGCACAGCTGGCCGCCATGGGTATGGCCACAGAGGTAGAGATCGAATCCCGCGCGGGCCGCTTCCGTGTGGATCTCCGGTGTATGGCTGAGAAGCAGTGACAGGGCGCCTGGAGGGATATCCCGTGTGGCGGCGGCAAGGTCATGGGTCTGGTAGAGGTGCGGGTCATCCACCCCGGCGATCCAGAGCGCGGCGTCCTCCCGTTCCAGGCACAGGCTTTCGTTCATCAGCATGCGGTAGCCCATGCTCTCCATCTCCGGAACCATCAGCACGCTGTCATGGTTCCCCAGAATCGCAAGGGGCGTTCCCTTAAGGTGGGTTCTGAGCCGCCGCATGCCTTCCATGGCCGGCGCGATGTCGCCCCAGGTGTCGCGCCGGTAGTCGCCGGTGATCACGCAGAGGTCATAGTCCAGGTCCCGGACCGTCTCGATCACCGCGTGCAGGTTGGCCTCATCCATGTCCACATGCAGGTCGCTGAGCTGCAGCAGGGTGTAGCCCTCGAGAGCCGGCGGAAGCCCAGGTACCACAAACCGGTTTCGGGTCACCCTGAGAGCACGGCTGTTACTGACGGCGCGTTGATAGAGGCCGCCGAGGCTGAGGGCAAGCCGCACCAGGCCGGGCATGGAATAGAGGTTCTCGGGGTGCACGTGCTTACCGGTGCGGCTGAGGAACAGCGCTTCGCGTTCATGCTCGGTGGCCAGCCGCCGACGCGCATGGTCCGCCCCGAGCCGCAGCTCCAGCTGGTAGGTGCGCTCAGTGTCGCTGTGGTCCCCGATCAGGGGGCTGGTAAATCCATCCATGAGACGACCGCTCCGGAAGCCCGCGATTTGCCTTCATCATAGCAGGGAATGGACTCTGCGGGCCCGCCTTGACAGTTGCTGCGCCTGCGTGGATTCTCTGCCATTCCTGAAGGAAATCCAGCTGATTCAAGGAGGAACACCATGCCTGCCAGCGTATTACGCATTCCTGTAGCGCCCCTTCTGGCCATGTTCATGGTGGCCACCGTGCATGCCGAAATCTTTACCTGGACCGATGAGGAGGGCGTCACCCACTACACAGACCAGCCGGGGAAAGAGGGCGCTGAAGAAGCGACGTCGCCTGAACTCGCGAATTCCCCCATGGAGCTGCCGGAGCCCGGGACCTGGAAGCCGGAGAGGGAAAATCGGGAAGACGATGACAATGACCATAAAACGGCCAGGGAGACAGTACCGGCCCGGGAGCGCCGCTGCCAGCGGTACGAGGAACGACTGAGCCGGGTTAACGAAGAGCTTGGGCGTGGCTACCGGGAACCACGGGGCAACCGGCTTAGAGCGGAGCGGCGGGAGCTCCGCTCTAAGATCTTCAGTGAGTGCTGAGGTTGCGCAAGGCGCTGGCCGCGCTTGCGCTCTCCCACGCCTGGTGGTTACCCATTGGAGACCAGAGGGTAGCCCTCCCCGGTGAGGCGTTCCGCCAGTGCCTTGATGTGGGCTGGGCCCACCTCACAGCAGCCACCAACGATGGTCGCGCCTTTTTCAACCCAGTTCAGGACCTGTTCCGCGTAGGCATCGGGGCCAAGGTCCTTGCGGGCCTCCAGAACGTCCACGGTTCCACCGGGTTCCAGTGCCGCTACCGAGGTGAAGGCATTGGCGTAGCCGCCAAAAGGCACACCCAGCTCCCTGAGCACGTCCATGGCCGTAGTCAGCGCCTCGGGTACGGCGCAGTTGACGAGTACCGCACTGGCACCGGCATCCACAACGGCCCTGGCCGACTCGGCGAGAGGTTCGCCGGAGCGCAGTTTCGTGCCGTCGGCATCGTCCACCGTGAACGCCGTCCAGACCGGAAGGCCACTTTCCACTGCTGCAACGGTCGCTGCATGCGCCTCATGGGCAATGGACATGGTTTCGCAGAGGAAAAGATCCACTCCGCCCGCTTTCTGTGCCTCCACCATCTGCCGGTACTCTTTCAGGCAGGTCGCCTCGTCGTGGGCAACCTCGGGGCGATAGCTCGCCACCAGGGGCGGCAGGCAGCCCGCGACCCGCACATCCTGACCACTCTCGCTGCAGGCTTTGCGCGCGGCGTCCAGCGCTGCTTTGTGCAGCGGTTCGAACCAATCGGGTTGGCCGTCGCGAGCCAGGCGTGTTGGTGTGGCGCTGTAGGTGTTGAGCGTGATGACGCGGGCACCGGCATCAATAAAGTCACGGTGGGCGTCGACCACCAGGTTTGGCTCATCGAGCATGACCTGGGCGGACCACAGCGGCGATGCGGGCTGCTCGCTGCGTTTCTGGAGTTCCTGGCCCATGCCGCCATCCAGCATGGTGATCGGGGCTTTGTTGGTGGTCATGATGCGGTATCCTTATTATTGGTGCGCAGGCGTCAGCGCTGCTGACGAATCTTCTGGACCCTAGCCGTTTCTGCGGTCTGGCTCAAGATATAAGGCGGGCTCATGACAGCACTCACCCTGGATCTGGACGAGACCCTGTGGCAACTGGATGGCGTGATTGAGCGGGCCGAGCGGGCGACGCACGAGTTCCTTCTGGCCGAACATCCAGCTCTCGCCAGCGCCTATCCCCCGGAGCGCATGCGCGCTCTGCGTATAGAAGTCGCTGAAGCCGACCCGAGCCTGCAACACGACGTCACCGCATTGCGTCTTCGCACCCTGGAGCGGGCCGCGCGCCACGTGGAGGCACCGTTGCGCATCGCGGAGGCCGCCTTCGAGGTCTTCATGGAGGCGCGACACCGGGTCACCCTCTATCCCGATGCCCTGCCGATGCTTGACCGGCTTCTCGGGCGGCTGCCCCTGGTCGCCCTGACCAATGGCAACGCCGATGTGCACCGGATCGGGATGGGGCATTACTTCGTGGCGGCGCACTCGGCCGTGGAAGTGGGGGCCGCGAAACCGGAGCGCCCGATGTTCGAAGCGGCTGCTTCCAGCACGGGCGTGCCGCTGGAGACCCTGATCCATGTCGGTGACGACCCGGTGACCGATGTCGCCGGCGCCGCCCGGCATGGCCTGCGTCCTGTCTGGCTCAATCGCTCCGGCTTGCCCTGGCCAGAGGATGTGCCCCGGGTGGCTTATGATGAGATCCGGGGCCTGGATGAACTGCCGGGCCTGCTCAGGCGGCTGAGGCCGGATCTGCAGTTATCATGACCGACCTAAGCGATTCCGCCGGTGTTCAACGTTGACACTCGGTGGACACATGCGGGAAATCAGTGAGAGAGGCAATAAAAAAAGCCCTGACGAATCAGGGCTTTAGATCTTGATGGATGGTGGAGACGGCGTCACTTGAAAAGGTCGCGTAAGAGAATGATATAAAACGATTATTTTTCTGCGCTATCCTCTAGTTACCCACATTATTACCCACACTTTGAAGGCGTGAAGACCGCTGTAACCGCCTGTCTGTTCGACTATTCAAAGTACTCTGACTGCCGAACACTGATGGGTAAAGTATTGTTAAATCTATATAGGTAGCGTGCACATAGATGCAGTGTGCATGTATAAGAACCGAGCGTCCTTCAGACACATATCACTTCTGTGAGGACGGACCAGGAGTCCGCCCATCATCGATCGCACAGAGGAGATGATCATGCCACTTGAATGTCCGCGTTGTCAGTCCACCCGGATTGGCAGCAATAACTATGGGAAGAAGGGCGCCGGAGTGGTCGGCGCGGGTGCCGGTACTGTTGGGGGCATCAGTGCCGCCTCAACGGGCGCCGCTTATGGCGGCTCCTTGGGCTTTTTCGCTGGGCCCGTTGGCGCCACGGTCGGCAGCCTTTCCGGGGCCATCATCGGAGGACTCGTGGGCGGTACCACCGGGGCGTCGGCTGGCGTGGCCCTGGGTAGCGTGCTCGATGAGCAGGTGCTGGATAACTACCGGTGCCTGGACTGCGATTACTGCTTCCGTAATGCCCCATCCGATGAAAGCGAGGCTTCCGGAGACCCCGGGTAACTGCCCGCCCAACCAAGTTCGCACAAGCAAAACGACATAGAGGCCGTGCTGGGTTCCAGCACGGCCTTTTCTATTTCTGGGAGGACGATCCAATGACTCACTTAGTTGAAGCAATGGCCTACGTGGGCCGCACACCCTGGCATGGGCTGGGCAATCAACTGGACAGCGGCCAACCGCTGGATGTCTGGGCACGCCAGGCAGGTTTGAACTGGTCCATTGAGGAAAGCCCCGTGCAGTTCCCTGTGGTCGACGGGAAAGGGAACGAGGAACTGGCGAGTGTGCCGGGCAGCAAGGTGCTCTACCGCTCGGATAACCAGGCGCCGCTGTCGGTCGTCGGGGACCGCTTCAATGTGGTCCAGCCCGAGGAGGTCCTGGAGTTCTATCGGGATCTGACTGAGATTTCGGGCTTTGAGCTGGAAACCGCCGGCTCGCTCAAGGGCGGGCGCAAGCTCTGGGCTCTGGCCCGTACCGGTCAGTCCACAACGCTGAAAGGCGGTGACCAGACCGATGCCTACGTCCTGCTGGCCACGGCCTGTGACGGCAGCATGGCCACAACGGCTCAGTTCACCAGCGTGCGGGTGGTGTGCAACAACACCCTGGCGGTGGCAGTGAATGGGGTCGGTGGTGCCGTGAAGGTCAAGCACAGCACGCAGTTCGACGCGGAAGCGGTGAAGAAGCAGCTGGGCATCTCGGTCACGGCCTGGGATGAGTTCATGTACCGGCTCAAGACCCTGAGCGATCGCAAGGTGAAGGACCGCGAGGCCCAGGACTTCTACCGGGAGCTGTTCACCGACATCCCGGGTCAGCCCGCCGGCAAGACCAACGAACGCGCCATGAAACAGGCCCTGTCGATGTTCGAGGGCAACGGCACGGGCTCGCAGCTGGCCTCCTCGAATGGCACAGCCTACGGCCTGGTCAACGCGGTGACGGAGTTCATCGACCACGAGCGCCGTGCCAAGAGCGTGGACCACCGGCTGGATTCGGCCTGGTTTGGCAATGGAGCGGCCATCAAGGAACGTGCTTTCGAGAAGGCTCTCGCACTGGTCGCCTGACCCCACTCAACCACTACTAACGACATAGAAGCCCGTCGGAGCCAAGCGCTCCGGCGGGCTTTTTTTCGTCTGGAGGAAACCACCATGGAAATGCAGCAACCCCAACAATCCCACAAGGCCGCCCTGCGGCTGGTCTCCACCAAGTCCATGAGCCGGGACGAGTGGCTCGCCATCCGGAGAAATGGCATAGGCGGCAGTGATGCAGCCGCCGCCGTGGGGCTCAGCCCCTACCAGTCTCCGCTGGAGCTGTGGATGGTCAAAACGGGAAGGGATGCGACTCTTCCAAAGCCCGACCCGGATGACCAGGGCTCCCCGGTGTACTGGGGCAACGTCCTGGAGCCGATCGTGGCTGAGCACTACAGCAAGCGCACCGGGCGCAAGGTCCGGCGGGTCAATGCCGTGCTTCAGCACCCGGATCCCGATAAAGCCTGGATGCTGGCCAACCTGGACTATTCCGTGGTCGGTGACGAGGAGGTCCAGGTCCTGGAGTGCAAGACGGCCGGGGAGTTCGGGGCTCGCAAGTGGCGCAATGGCGTACCGGACTACGTCCAGTGCCAGGTCCAGCACCAGCTGGCGGTCACCGGCAAGAAGGCGGCCGATGTGTGTGTGCTGCTGTGCGGTCAGGAGCTCAAGATCTACCGCATCCAGCGCGACGATGAGCTCATTGCCGAGCTGATCCGCCTGGAGCGCCAGTTCTGGAGCTACGTGGAGACGGACACGCCACTGCCGGCGGATTATTCCGACTCAGCCGACCGGGCCCTGCGCCACCTCTATCCCAACGATAACGGGCAGGAGTTGGATCTGCGGGACGACCGGGAGGCCTGCAAGACCTTCGACCAGCTCCAGTCCGCTCGCCGCCAGATGGAGGCGCTGAAGCAGGCGGAAGCCCAGCTCAAACACACCCTCCAACAGCGCATGGGTGAGGCCACCAAGGCGATCTTCCCCGAGGGCACCGTGTCCTGGCGAAAGAGCAACGACAGCGTGGCCCTCGACACCAAACGGCTGCTGAAGGACCAGCCCCAACTGCTGGATCAATACCCGGTAACCAAACCAGGAAGTCGTCGGTTCCTGATCAACGACTGACGCCATTCATTCATACCACCGGGGCGGCTCAGGCCGCCTCATCCTAATCACCACCAGGAGGTAACCGCCATGATTAAAGGGCTTGCCATAACACCACCGGTACTGGGCCGGATCAGCATTGGCCGGGTCGTTGAGAAAAACGGCCAGCGCCTGCCCCAGAAAGACAACCAATTCACGATCACGACCCAAATCCAGGAACAGGGCGAGTGGATACTGCATCCCAAGGACGAGGAGCTGAGGGAGTCCGCCCCCAACAACAAGCTCCGGACCATCCCGGTGCGGATGCTGTTCAATGATGCCGACCTGAACCTGCGGGCGGAATACACCATGTTCGACCGCACCAATGGTCGGCCGGTCTGTGTGGGCGATGGCGAGAGCTGTCGCCGTCTCACTGAGTCCGGGGTTCAGTCACTGCCATGCCCAGGGCCGACACTCTGTGAGTTCGGCAAAGGCGGGCTGTGCAAGCCCTACGGGCGGCTGAACGTGCGTATCGGGGATGATGACGAACTGGGGACTTTCATCTTCCGCACCACCGGCTACAACAGCATCCGGACCCTGGCGGCCCGGCTGCGTTACTACCAGGCCGTCTCCGGCAACCGGCTGGCGTTCATGCCGCTGGAGCTGCGCCTGCGTGGCAAAAGCACCACTCAGAGTCATCGGACACCGATCTACTATGTGGATCTGACGGTGCGGGAGAACCAGTCCGTGCAGGGAGCGATCCAGGAAGCTCAGGACAACGACCAAGCGTCACAGCAAGCCGGGTACGACCAGGCGGCACTGGATGAAGCCGGCAGGCGAGGGTTTGAGAATGCTGAGTTTGAGCACTCGGAGGATGAAACACCTGCAGTGATGGAGGAATTTTACCCTGAAGCCGCCGTAGACGGTGATCTGCAGCGATCACAGCAAGGTTCAAATTTCCAAGCCCACGGAATAAAAGAGCGCTTGGCGGCCCCATCAAAGGTGTAATAGTTTTCGAGCCTATGCAAGATAGCTTGACGTCTAAGCCCCTTCCATCAGAAGGGGCTATATTTTTTGCCAAACG